>NZ_JAIQXV010000007.1 GCF_020166415.1 Deinococcus multiflagellatus | reverse complement strand
TTGTACACAGCGAGATCAAGGCAGATATCGGACCCTTGGTCTTTACGCCTGGGAATGGTAATTCGGATGCCTCGCGCATGCAGGTACTTGCGAATGCTGGGATAGCTGTACCCTTTGTCGCCTACCAGCCGGTGGGGTCGGATTCTGGGTCTCGGACGTCCAGGTCGATCCACGGCGCCGATCTCAAGCAGCGGTTGCAGGAACTTCGCCTCGTGTCGTTCTCCACCACTCAACACAAAGGCGATGGGCAACCCGTTGCCTTCGGCTCGCAAGTGAATTTTGGTTCCGAACCCGCCGCGTGATCGTCCGAGAGCTTCGCTTTGCTGGCCTCCTCGTGCCCCTGCAGCGCATTGATGGGCTCGGATCACGGTGCCGTCCACGAAGTGTTTGGACCGGTCGAGCTGACCTTTCAGGTCAGCCTGTCGTAAGAGCTCATCAAAGATGTTCTGCCAAATGCCCTTGGCATTCCAGCGACGGAACCGGCTGTGGATCGTCGTCCACTTGCCGAACCGCTCAGGAACATCGCGCCATGGCGCACCCGTTCGCAGCAGCCAGATGATCCCGCTGACGATGGGCCGGTGGTCAAGATATGGCCTTCCAAAGCCGGCCTGTGGAGGGAGGAGGGGGGCGAGTTGCTGCCATTGTTCGTCAGTAATTTCTTCGCGGCACAGCGGCCAAGCCTACTGGCCTGAAGCTCATAGCCAGTCTTGGCCGACACGCCCTAGCCGGCCAAGTTGCGCGGCAGGGCCGGACCCGCCCCGCTTCTTGTGAGTGGAGGGCGGCGGACTGGACCAGCCTCGCGCCGCAAGTCGGCCCCCGGGTGCCGCTGCTTGCGCCCTTCACTCTCCGCCCCGCACTGGACCCGCCCCTCAAGGCGACGCCGACCCGCGATCTGTTGGGAGGGGCCGGGCCGCGCGCTGCCGGGGCCGCCACCAGCGCGCCAGAAACAGGAGTGCCAGCACCGCCGCCGCCATCAGGGGGGGCGTATGGTCCTTTTTCACGCCCCAGTAGTAGTGCAGCGTGGCCAGCCACACCGAGACGTACACCAGCCGGTGCAACCCCGTCCAGCGCGCAAAGCCCAGGCGCCGCACCGCGCGCGGGGTGCTGGTCAGGGCCAGGGGCACCAGCAGCAGCAGGGCCGTAAAGCCCACCGTGATAAAGGGCCGCTCCAGCACGTCCTCGGTCATCTGGACGGGGGCAAAGCCGTGGTCAAACAGGTAGATCAGGAAGTGCAGGGCGGCGTAGCCAAAAGCCAGCAGCCCCAGGCTCTTGCGCACGCGCGCAGGCCACGTCCAGCCGGTCCAGCGCCGCAGCGGCGTGCAGGCCAGCGACAGCAGCAGCAGCACCAGCGCCAGCAGGCCCGTCTGCTGCGTGGCACGCTGAATGGGGTTGGCCCCCAGGGCGCCGCTCAGGGCGTCCAGCACCAGCACGGCGGCAGGCAGCAGGCCGCCCGTCACCACCGCCGGCACCAGCCACCGCAGCGGCGCACGGCGGCGCGTCAGAAGAATCTCCGCAGGTCCATGCCCTTGTAGAGCCCCGCCACCTGATCGGCGTAGCCGTTAAAGAGCAGCGTCTTGCGCCGCCCCAGCTCGCCAATGCGCCGCTCGGTGGCCTGACTCCAGCGCGGGTGCGGCACCGCCGGGTTCACGTTGGCATAAAAGCCGTATTCACGCGGCGCCGCCAGGGCCCAGGTGGTTTGCGGCTGCTTTTCAGTCAGGGTAATGCGCACGATGCTCTTGATGCTTTTAAAACCGTATTTCCACGGCACCGCCAGCCGCAGCGGCGCGCCGTTCTGTCCTGGCAGCACCCGCCCGTGCAGGCCCACGGCCATGAAGGCCAGCGGGTGCAGCGCCTCGTCCAGCCGCAGCCCTTCCACATAGGGCCAGTCCAGGACCGGCTGGCGCTGGCCCGGCAGCTGCTTGGGGTCCAGCAGCGCCGTGAACTGCACATATTTGGCCTTGCTCGTGGGCTCCAGGCGCCGGATCAGCGCGGCCAGTGGAAAGCCCAGCCAGGGCATAACCATGCTCCAGCCTTCCACGCAACGCATGCGGTAGATGCGGTCTTCCAGCGGAAACCACGACTGCAGGGTGTCGATATCCACGGTCTGGGGCTTACGCACCTCGCCGTCAATCCGCACGGTCCAGGGCCGGGGTTTCAGGCTGCCGGCCAGCCGCGCGGGGTCGGCCTTGTCGGTGCCCAGTTCGTAGAAATTGTTGTAGGTGGTGGCCTGCCGGTAGGGCGTCACGGCCTCGGCGGTGTCGTAGGGGCCCAGGGGGCGGGCTGGGCGGGCGAAGGGGTCGGCGGCCTGCGCCTCGGCGCTGCCGGCCCCGGGGCGGCGGGTCAGCAGTTCCAGGCCGCCGCCCAGGGCCCCGGCGGTCACGGTAAACAGCGCGGCGCTGCGCAGAAACTCGCGCCGGGGGTTGAGGGGATTGCCCGGCGCCAGCAGGCGGCGCTCCTGCTCCTCGGTCGGCGTCTGGTGGTCGGGGGGGGTCTGCGGCTCGGTCATGGGGCCTCCTTTGTACACAGATGTACACAGCTTGGCCGCGTTCGGTTCACTGCACTGTCGGGTGGGGCACCAGACAGGGCGCCCCCCCAGCCATCAAATGAAGGCACAATAAAGGCCCAGGGCGCTGGCCGCGCTCGTCCCCCTTTTCGGAGGTCTTTCCATGAACAAACTGCTGCTCGCCGCCGCACCCCTCAGCCTGGCCCTGGTGGCCACGGCGCTGACCACCGCCGCCAGCCCCGCTGCCCAGGCCCAGCAAGGGGCCAAACTCAAGGCCTGCTTTATCTATGTGGGCCCGGTGGGTGACATCGGCTGGAGCTACGCCCACGACGAGGCGCGCAAAAAGACCGAAAAGGCCCTGCCCTGGCTGGAGACCAAGTACGTGGAAAGTGTGCCCGAGGGCCAGGCCGCGCCGGTGATTGACCGGCTGGTGCGCGACAAGTGCCAGGTGATCTTCACCACGTCCTTTGGCTTCATGGACCAGACCTACGACGCCGCCAAGAAGTACCCCAACGTCATTTTTGCCCATGCCAGCGGCTTTAAGCGGCTGCCAAACCTGGCCACCTACATGGCGGACTTCTACCAGATCTACTACCTCAACGGCATGATGGCGGCGGCGGTCAGCAAGAGCGACAAGCTGGGCTACGTGGGCGCCTTCCCGGTGCCCGAACTCAAGCGCCACATCAGCGCCTTTGCGCTGGGGGCGCGCGCCGTGAACCCCAAGGCCACGGTCAGCGTCAAGTGGATCAACGCGTGGTTTGACCCCAACAAGGCCCGCGAGGCCGCCGAGGCCCTGATCAGCGAAGGGGCCGGCGCCCTGGCCTTTACCGAGGACACCGCGACTGTGGTGCAAACCGCCGCCAGCCGCAAGATTCCCAGCTTCGCCCACTACTCACCCATGTACAAGTTCGCCCCCGATTACGTGGTGAGCGGCCAGCTGGTGCACTGGGAAAAGATCTACATTGATTTCCTGACCAAGGTGCGCAATGGCACCTACACCAACAAGAACCTGCAGAAGGTGGATTACTGGAACCTGCTGAAGGGCGGCAGCGTGGAACTGGGCGCGCAGGACGGCATGGCCATTAACCCCAAGTGGGTGGGCGCCCTGAAAGCCAAGACCATGACCGTGAACGGCAAGAAAACCAGCGTCTATGACCGCGTCATGGCGCTCAAGACCGAGATGGAAAAGGGCGGCAAGTTTGACCCCTTCACCGGCCCGCTGAAAGACCGCAACGGCATTCTGCGCGTGCCCGCCGGCAAGGTGATGTCGGTCGCCGACCTGAACAACATGGCCTGGGTGGCCCCCGGCGTGGTGGGACAGGTGGCCGACGAACCCAAGAAGTGAATGGGTGATGGTTGACGGGTGATGGTGGGGCCGGTAAGGCCCGGCCCACCCAAAGGAGGGCGGCGGGAGGGAGCATTCCCCACCGCCGCCCTTCCTTTTTCCATCAACTATTGCCCTTCAACCATCAACCCTCTCCGCCCGGGCGCGCACCTGCGCCGGCGTGAGCGGCCCGCCGTGGCCCGGCCAGATTTCGCGCAGGTCCATGTCGGCCATGCGTGCCAGCGTCGCCCGGGCCTGGGCATGGTCATGGTTGTAGGCCGCGCGGGGCAGGTGGGCACCGTCGGGGGCGCCCACCACCGCGTCGGCGGCGATCAGGACCCCGTCCCGCTGCACGCCGATCTGCCCCGGGGTGTGGCCGGGCAGATGCACCACCTCCCAGCCCAGCAGGTCCTGACCCGGCAGGACCGAGCGCAGGGCCCGGGCCGGCACCTTGGGGTGCAGCCGGGAGATCAGCGGGCCCAGTTCCGGGCGGCGGGCGGGGTACGGCAGGTCGTGCACTTGCCCTGTCAGGGCGGGATGTTCCAGCGGGTGGGCCAGCAGCAGCACCCCGGCGCGGGCGGCCACGAAGGCGCCCCCGGCGTGGTCCACATGCGCGTGGGTGAGCAGCAGGGCGTCGGGGGCAAAGGTACGCAGCAGGCGGGCAAACACCGGCGCATACGGCAGCGCGCCGCTGTCCACCATCAGGCGGCCCCCGGGGGTGCTCAGCAAAAAAATATTGGCGTACAGCCGCTCGACCCTCACCGTCACGCGCCGAATGATGCCATGGGAAGAGGGGCAGGAGGCCGCTGTCCTGACTGGCCCCAGGCCGGGACGCCAGAAGCAGCCCCAGGGAGACCCAGGGCTGCTGTCACAGACGTTCTGCTGGCTTCAGTTCTGGCGGTAGCCCGTGGCCACCCAGCCGCAGTCCTCGCGGACCAGCGTGACGATGCCGCTGTAGGTGTCCACCACGGGGGTGCTGGAGCCGCGCGGCACCAGGGTAATGGTGACGCTGCCGCTCACCTGCGCGCTGTTGCCGCTGATCACGGCGTTGGAGGTGCTGACCTTGAAGGAGAAGCTCGAAAATCCTGCCGAGTAGGCGCTGGCGGCGGCCGAGAGCGCAGATTCAGCGGCGGACTGGGCGGTGGCCCGCGCCGCCGCGGCGTCCTGCTCAGGGGTCACTTTGCACTCAGCCGGGGCGGGTGCGGGGGTGTTTTCACCCAGGGCGGCCCCCCTGGCGGGCAGGGTGCCCTGCAGGTTCGCCACGTTCACCTTGTAGTTCACGCCCAGCGCCAGCCGGGGCCCCACAATGGGCTGCAGCACGGTGCTTACGCGCTGCACGCCCGCTTCCACGTAGCCTTCCACCGGAATCAGGGGAATGCCGTAGCGCAGGCCCAGCCCCGCGTGCAGGGCGGCGTTGCCGTTGAGCAGGTCGGCGCCGGCCAGCGCGTAGGTGGTCAGGCCGCCGCTGCGAAACAGGTCAAAGGACACGGCGGCGCCCACGGCCACCCCGCCCGACTGCCCCTGCACGCCACTCAGGCAGTACGCGCCCTGCGCATGCACGCCCAGACGGCCCTCCTGCACCCCGGCGCGCACGCCCACGACCTGGCAGCCCAGGCCCAGGCTGCTGTTCAGGCCCAGGCGCACATCGGCGGCGCCCGCGGCCCCGGAAAGACCCAGGGCACCCAGCGCCGCCGCCATCATCCACTTCATTCGCTTCATCGGCCCCTGTTCTAACACAGGCAGGGGCCACGCCACGGTACAGACGCGCGGTCAGTACGTGTAGAAACCCTGCCCGCTCTTGCGGCCCAGCAGCCCCGCCTGCACCATCTTGCGCAGCAGCGGGCTGGGGCGGTACTTGTCGTCGCCCAGGCCCTTATGCAGCACTTCCATGATCGCCAGACAGGTGTCCAGGCCAATGAAGTCCGCCAGGGTCAACGGACCCATCGGGTGGTTCATGCCCAGCTTCATGATGCCGTCAATCGCTTCGGGCTCGGCCACGCCTTCCATCACGCACTGAATGGCCTCGTTGAGCATGGGCATCAGGATGCGGTTGGAGACGAATCCCGGGAAGTCGTTGCACGACAGCGGTGTTTTGCCCATCTTCTCGGCTGTTTCGGTAACGATGCGCGCGGTATCGTCGCTGGTCTGATACCCGCGAATGACTTCCACCAGTTGCATCAGCGGCACTGGATTCATGAAGTGCATGCCGATAAAGCGCTCGGGCCGGCCGGAGGCGGTGGCGAGGCTGGTGATCGGAATGGAGCTGGTGTTGCTGGCCAGGATGCCGTCCGGCTTGACGATCTGCCCCAGTTGCCGGAACAGCTCGGCCTTGACCGCCTCGTTTTCCACGATGGCTTCCACGACCAGATCGCAGTCAGCAAAGGCCTGCAGATCGGTGGTGAATTGGATGCGGCCCATCACCTCGGCGGGGGTGCCTTGCAGGCGGCCCTTCTCGTGCAACTTGGCAAGGCTCTTTTCCATGACGGCCTGCCCACGCGCCAGAAACTCCTGCTTGACGTCCTGCACGACCACGGTAAAACCACTTTGCGCCGCGACCTGCGCGATGCCGCCGCCCATCTGACCGGCGCCGATAACTCCAAATTTCATAGATTCACATCCTTGCTAAGTAGCTCGCTGTTGATGTTTAGGTCAACCGAGCGGGCTGGAACAGCTGCGTCGCAGAGCGAGAAGCGAAAAAGGGGCCTCGCCCCGAGAATGGAAACGTTTCTGCGCTGTTCTGAAACGTTGGCATGGGGGAGGGGCGAGGTACTTAGTGGGGAGACCCCTGGAAAGCCGCGAGTTTAAAAGGACTGTGGGGGCCACCTGTGACGCAAACCACGCCCGCGTGATTCAACTCGACCAGAGTGGCCGAGCGTGCCCCGGCCGGCTTCTGCTGCGCGGCCTTGAAACAGCGTCCTATCTGGGCTGCACTGACCCATCGTCCCGTCGCAGCGTGCACGAAGCGGACCAGCACAGGCAGCTCTGCCGCCGAGGGTGAATGGCCCGCCAGACTCGCCTCTGCCCATTGAATCTGCCCCTGTTCGTTCATACCGAACCTCAGCGGAAGCTTCAGAGGCCGCAGCGCCACAAGATACTCAACGAAGCTGAGCCCTGACTCCGTCTGGAGGGTCTGGCGGCCCAACAACACACACCCGCCCGGCTGACAGATGGCAGTGCTCAGTGGGGGCGTGGCGGTGCCGAGAAACCCTTCCCTGCCCCCCACCACGCCCATCACCAGGGTCAGCGCCAGCCCCTTCACTCCACCAGCGGCACGCCTTCCAGGTCCACAGCGCGGCTGCGCTTGACCGGCGTAAAGGCCGTGTAGCGGTAGCGCGCGCAGCCCTTTTGCACGAAGGGGTCCTGGTCAAACAGGTCCACCAGTTCCTGCAGGGTATCGGCGTGGGCCAGGATCACGCCGCCCGTGCGGTCCACCTTGCGGCCACTAACGAGAAAGAGCCCGCTCTTGTAGTGCTGCTCCAGCCATTCGCGGTGGTCGGGGGTCACGGCGGCCAGTTCCTCGCCCATCTTCAGGTAGGTGCTTTCCACGATCCACAGGGGTTTGGTCTGGGTGGTCATGCGCTTAGCCTACCCGTTTCACAGCCAGCGCAAGGCCATTGCCGCCGCCCATGCACAGGGTGGCCACGCCAGTCTCCTTGTCCTGCTGCTGCAGGGCGTGCAGCAGGGTGACCAGAATGCGCGCCCCACTGGCACCAATGGGGTGCCCCAGGGCCACCGCGCCGCCGTTCACATTCACCCGCGCCGGGTCCAGGCCCAGTTCACGGCTGACGGCGAGGCTCTGCACGGAAAAGGCCTCGTTCAGTTCCCACAGGTCCACGTCGCCTGCGGCCATGCCCAGATTCTTCAGCAGCTTCTGGGTGGCGGGCACCGGGGTCATCATGACCCACTCCGGGGCCAGGCCGCCCGTGGCGTAGCCGGTAATTTCCGCCATGACCTTCAGGCCGTGTGCCTGGGCGAAGGCTTCGGAGACCACCAGCAGGCTGGCGGCGCCGTCGTTCAGACCCGGGGCGTTACCAGCCGTCACCGAGCCGTCTTTCTTGAAGGCAGGCTTCAGCTTGCCCAGCGTGTCCAGGCTGGTGTCGGCGCGGGGGCCCTCGTCGGTGTCCACGGTCACCTCGCCCTTGCGGCCCTTCACAGTGACGGGCACGATCTCGTCGGTAAAGCGCCCGGCCTGCTGCGCGGCAATGGCCTTCTGGTGGCTGGCGGTGGCATAGGCGTCCTGTTCCTCGCGGCCAATGCTGTACTTCTCGGCCACGCGCTCGCCGGTCAGGCCCATGCCTTCGTCGTTAATCGAGCACCACAGGCCGTCGTGGGTGTTGGCGTCCAGCACCTGCGCGTGGCCCAGGCGGTAGCCCTTGCGGGCCCCGGGCAGCAGGTGCGGCGAGTTGCTCATGGACTCCATGCCACCCGCCAGCACCGCCTGCTGATCCCCCGCGCGGATGCTCTGGGCCGCCAGAATGACCGCTTTCAGGCCGCTGCCGCAGACCTTGTTGACGGTCAGGGCGCCCACCTCGTGGGACAGGCCCGCGCGCAGGGCGGCCTGCCGGGCCGGGTTCTGCCCGCTGCCCGCCTGCACCACCTGCCCCAGGATGACGTCTTCAATCAGCTCGGCGCCCACACCCGCGCGGCGCAGGGTGTCGCGCAGGGTGAGGCTGCCCAGTTCCACCGCCGGCACATCGGCCAGGGCGCCCAGGAACTTCCCGGTGGGCGTGCGGCTGGCCGCCACGATCACAGCTTTGGTCATGGGGGCAGTGTAGCGCGCGCTGCCTAACGGGCGTTAGGTGGGCGTCCACCACAGCCGACGGGCAAAGGCGCCGCGTGCCTGGACTTTGGCCGCACGCGCCTCTTCCAGCTCGGCGGGACTTAGCCCATCCAGTTCGGCCAGGGCATAGACGACTTCCAGCACGTCGGCCAGTTCCTCGACCTCGCCGCTCTCCAGATACTCGGTCACCTCTTCCTGCAACTTCTCGTGCAGGGCGGCGCGGAAGGCGGCCTCTGGCAACGGCGTGGCCTGCCCGCCAAACAGTTCAGGAATGCGGTCGCGCACCAGTTTGGGCATGCGGTCACCCTAGCGGATGGTCAGGGGCTGCGGCGCAGCGGGAAGATGCTGAACGCTTCGCGGAAATGATTCGGAATCGCAAACCACCAGTTTCCTAATCTGGGAAACGCTCTTGGCAGGAATGCTCTAGGGTTCAGGCATGACGTTCGAGGAGCGCCGTCCTACTCCAACTGCGGCCCCCGCAGCCCGGCAACTGCCCCTGCTGCCCGCACCGTCTCCCCAGGCTCCCGTTGAAGCTGAGCAAGAGCAAGAAGCTGTCATGGCTGTTGGGCCAACCCCAATTGCAGAGCGGGCCACTGGGCCTCTCAGCCCCTGGCGCAAGAGCGGCAAGCTCGTGGGTAACCCGCCCATCAGGGACGAAAAAGATGTCCCCAACATCAAAATCGTTGAGAGCGAGCAGAACTACAAGACGCTGCTTGCTGGCGCCAAGAGTCTGCTCAAGGGTCAACGTGACCGGGCAGATGCCATGCTCAGCAAAGACAAGACGAAGGTGCTGGACTACCGCTACTGGTTCGCCAAGGTCTACAGCTACGTCACCGAACAGGAAATCCGCTACTGCGAAGAACGAACCTTCGATTACCCCAGCTACGTGATGCAGTGCGTACTGAACTTCGACAAGATTTACGCCGATAACTTGAAAGCGGCTCAGGCCCAGGTTGAACCGCACTGGAAAGCGGCGTTTCAAACCGCTCATGATATGCAACATGGGGATGGGTTTCCTGTGGATGCGGCGGGGGTGTTGTTCGCCCTGGTGGCATCCATGCTGGCCCACATCCGTTACGACCTGCCGCGCGCCGAGGCGTGGGTGGCCGAAAAGTACGGTCAGCAGTTCGGCGCGAAACCATCGGACTTCAAAGCAGACTTTTTCCGCATGAGCGGCGTGTTCGACATCTCCGGGCGCAAGATGTATGGCGATATTCAGCGACTGATGGGCCCGAATACGGTCAGCCAACTGGTGGTGAAGCTGGGTATTCAGGCGAATATGACCGACGGGGCTATGCGGTACGTGATGGGTGCCGACATGAGCACCGAACGCCTAGAAACCTGGCGGCGCATGACCGCGATGGTGAGTCAGGATTTAACGCCCAAGAACCCCTACACGCTGAAAGACGGTAAGCTGAACGGCGACATCACCAAGACACCCAGCGCGGGCATTGCGCCTCTGGGTCAAGTGGAACCGGACAACCTCCGGCCTGATATGAAGGGCATTCAAAGTTCCACGCTGGAACGCTATGGACAGGTGTTTGCGGGCCTGCATATCTGGGGTCAGGACGTCATTCAGAATTTTGTGCTGGGTGGCAAGCAGGCGGTAGCCAATGAAACCCAGGCATACCTGGACCCCCAGCGGCGCGAAAAAATGGTGCCAGAGCGGCACGCCAGCATGCTTCTGCAACTCATTTATCTGGATTCCAGAGGCTTTGACCCTGAAGCGCAGACCCTCGCCATGCTGGCTTTGAAAACCGCCAAAGCTCAGGGCAGTCTGGTGCTGGTTGTCAATATGGTAGATGCGTTTACCCTTGTCAAATCCTTCCCCATGGAAGAACGGGAGGCGGTCAGCAACCTTCTGACGCAGGATTATTTCCCACATCTTGAGCCGCTCAATGCGGCCAACCTCATTATTAAGTGGAGTGCAATAGGTATTCAGACACCTTTTGTAATTGCTCAGATTTTGAGGGTTTACAACGCGCTGTCTTCAGAGAAAAAGAAGACTGTAAAGCGTATTTTGGCCGAAGAGAAAGCCCAGATACCTTTCTTGAGGTGAGTCGTATGAATAACACGATTCTTGTTGCCGCGCTTGTTGTTGCCGGGGGAGCTGTTGTGGTCACGCATAAAAAAGAAGACATACGAACACCACAACAGGCTGTGGACCAGTTCATTCGAGCTTTGCTGCTTGTGGACGCAAACATGCTGGCAGATTCGTTAGACGAAGAACAAACTGGAGAAGAAATTCTGGCGAAGACATGGGGTGTCCTGACTCCTTACATAGACCGCCGTGAGCCTCGTGACCCGAATTTGTACAGTTGGAAGGTCACCGATTTCAAAATTGCTCCGGCAGCGCCCCGATACGGCACAGCCAAGGTCGAATACAAAACAGCAGACCCTGTGGCCCAAGCGGAACGAATGCTAGAACTTCAGGGGGCGCAGTATGACGCTGAAGGGCGTTTGACTGGGTTTGACCCCAAAGTCCATATCAGCGAGGGCGAGGCCGCCCGCATGGCCGCTGCTGACCCAAACATCCCGACGCTGACGTATGTGGTACCCGTGGGTCTGATTCGGCCACACAAAGACTCTCAGCACTGGGCCATAGACCCCAGCCGCAAATTCACACAGGCCCTGCTCAATGTGGTTGTGAATGGAAATGGCTCAGAGAGTAACGAGCAATACCGCGTCAAGCCCTAGAGAGTCTGGGAGAGATTTTCTCTCCCCAGCCGACGGATTTCTTTTGACTTCACCCCTCTTTTCTGCCCCCTTGACAGGGTCTGTACCCTGGTTACGTAAGGAGGTCACCCAGTGACACCACGGACAATTCCGCCCAGCATTCTGGGCATCAAGACCACCCCAGCCCCCGCCCGGTTCTCGGCGGGGGTTTCGCCGGAAAGGTGAGGCCCAGTCCCTTAGTTGCCCACGAACACGCCCTTCATGCGGACGGTGACGGTGTATTCCCCGGGCGGCAGCGGCAGCCAGCGATTGAAACGGTTCAGGGGCGCATCCAGCTGAAGATGGTCCCACTGACATGGGCCAACCGCACAGAGATGGCTGCTTTGCAGCCAAGCATCGAGCGCAGGGGTGTACCAGCGCACCGGCTCGCCGCGTTCGTTGCGAAGAATGGCGTCCAGTGGGGACAGTCCAGAGACCACCTCGACCGAATGCCCCGTTTCGTTGTGCAACACGGCGGCGAGGGTCAGCGTCTCCCCCACCTGCGCGGTTCTGGGCACCTGCACCTCGGCGCGCAGCGGTCCAGTCTGTGCCTGTGAAGCTGGAAACGTGGGCGCACGGGTGATACGGATTGCCGTCCATTTCCGTAACATCCAGAAAAGAGCTGGATGTTCCCCGCCTTCGGCGCTGTGCCAGCCCAATTCCCGGCAATCCGTACTTTTTCCCTCTCCCTCCGGTCGGAAAAATTCCATAACCTGTTACGGAATTTTTCGGAATTCGTATGAGCGCAAAACCACCCGGTGGCACCGGCAGTCCGGCCAGACGCAGCGCAGCTTGCCACTGGGCTTCCGTGGCGGTCCCTGTCCCCAAGAGTGAGTCCAGTTCACAGCCAAGCCCAAGCGCACAGCCACGCAACACCGAACCCTGCAGCTCAAGGGGCAATGGCTCAAAGGCCTTCAGATAGGCCTGCCACCGGGCTTCCCTGGCCTGCATAAGAGCCAACCACGCGGCCTGCTCCTCCGCCTCTCTATCCGGCAGCAACGTGCAGGCACTCAGGGCCAGCAGCGCCAAACTGCACACCACGTTTGTCCACATCGCTCCACCCTATCCCGCACGGTGCCGACACCATTGCCCCTTTGCCCTGCGTGGTAGCCTCGCAACATGTTTGAGTCGCTGGGCAACAAGTTACAGGACATCCTGGACCGCGTAGGCAAGGAACGCCAGCTGACCGAAGCGCAGGTGAAGACCGCCATGCGCGAGATTCGCATGGCGCTGCTGGAAGCCGACGTGAATTTCAGCGTGGCCAAGGATTTCGTGGCCAAGGTCAGCGAGAAGGCCGTGGGCCAGGACGTGCTGGGCAGCCTGAACGCCGGGCAGACGGTGGTAAAGCTGGTTCACGACGAACTGATTGAAACCCTGGGCGGCAAGAGTGTACTGCCCGAGCTGAAAACCGAAGGCAACGTGTGGTTCATGGTGGGCCTGCAGGGGGCCGGCAAGACCACCAGCACTGGCAAGCTGGCCGCGCACTACAAGAGCAAGGGCCGCCGCGTGCTGCTGGTGGCCGCCGACACGCAGCGCCCGGCGGCGCGCGACCAGCTGGAGGTGCTGGCCCGGCAGGTGGGCGTGCCGATCCTGAAGGTGGCCGACGGCGAACGCCCGGAAGAAACCAAGCGCCGGGTGGACGAGCACCTGAAGACCGATTTCCGCGATCTCGTGATCGTGGACACCGCCGGCCGCCTGCAGATTGACGAGGCCCTGATGGACCAGCTGGCCGACCTGCAGGCGGCCATGCATCCCACCGAATCGCTGCTGGTGGTGGATGCCATGACCGGTCAGGAGGCCCTGAACGTGGCCCAGACCTTCGACCAGCGCGTGACGGTCACGGGCCTGGTGATCACCAAGATGGACGGCGACGCGCGCGGCGGGGCGGCCCTCTCGGCGCGCAGCGTGACCGGCAAGCCCATCTACTTTGCCGGCACCAGCGAGAAGCTGACGGGCCTGGAACCCTTCTACCCCGACCGGGTGGCGGGGCGCATTCTGGGCATGGGCGACGTGCTGGGCCTGATTGAGCGCGCCCAGCAGGCCGACCTGAAGGCGATGGAGGTCAAGAAGCCCGGCGACTTTGACCTCGAAGACCTGCTGACCCAGCTGCGCCAGATTCGCCGCATGGGCCCACTGGGCGACCTGCTGAAGCTGATTCCCGGCATGAGCCGCGCCCTGCCCGAAGGCTTCAATGTGGACGAGAAGCAGATTCAGCGCATTGACGCCATGATCTCCAGCATGACCCTCAAAGAGCGGCGCAATCCCAAGATCATTGACGGGCGCCGCCGCAAGCGCATTGCCGAGGGCAGCGGCCACAGCGTGCAGGACATCAACAGGCTGCTGAAAATGCACGAGCAGATGAAGGACATGATGAAGATGCTGCAGCGCATGGCGGGCCCCGGCGGCAAGGGCATGAAGCCGCCGCGCATGCCGAACCTGCCGCCGAATCTGAAGCGCTAAGGCGCGGCCGTTGACAGCCCTGGCCCGCCTCCGTATACTCACTGCCGCTGAAGAACGCGCCCAGGTGGCGCCCAGCGGCAAGGGACGTTAGCTCAATCGGTAGAGCAGCTGACTTTTAATCAGCGGGTTGTAGGTTCAAGTCCTACACGTCCCACCAAGAAAGGCCCCGTCACTGACGGGGTTTTTTCGTTTCGCCTATTTCCTGACCAGTCCTGTCTTGTCCGGCATTTACCCCAGTTCCACCCCAATAGCTTTTGTGGGGTATTAGCTGGCTTTCTTGCGCCGCACTGTTTTGACCGCTGGTCGGCGGGCCGCTGCCGCCGGAGCAGGCTTGGCCACAGGCACCGTGGGCTTGGTCTTCGGGGCCAGCAGCTGGGCGCTGTCGAGTGCGGCCGCCCGGTGCTCCTCTTCGTAGACGTGGGCATAGGTCTGCAGGGTGAAGGCCACGTTGGCGTGGCCCAGGCGCTCGCTGACCACCTTGGGGCTGATCTTCTGTGCCAGGGCCAGCGAGGCGTAGGTGTGCCGCAGGTCGTGGAAGCGGATGCGGGGCAGCTTTGCCTGCTCGGTCAGGCCCCGCCATGTGCGGTTCAGGGTGTATGTGCCGAGGGGCGTGCCCACGCTGGAGGGGAACACGAGATCAAACTCCTGCCACCGCGCTCCTGCTTTCTCTTTCATGGCCGCTACCCGCGCCCGCTGGTCACGCAGCACGGCCATCGTCTCCCCTGCCACGTGCACGCTGCGGCGGCTGCGGCTGGTCTTCGGGTCAATGAATTGGGGCCGGTGGTTCACGATGACCAGGTTCTGCCGGATGTGGAGCTTGCCCTCAGCTTCGTCGACGTCCTGCCACCGCAGGCCCAGCAGCTCGCCACGGCGCAGGCCGGTCATCAGCGCCAGATAGAACAGCGCGTAGAGGTCATCGGCCTGCGCCGTGGCCAGGAACTTCGAGGCCTGCTCTGGCGTCCAGGCCTGCATCTCGGTTTGGGTCTTCCGGGGCGGGGCCACGTTCTGGGCCACGTTGCGGCCGACAAGACCCCAGCGCAGGGCCTGCTGGAGGGCACGACGCAGCACGGCGCGGGCATAGCTGGCTGTGCGGGCGCTGAGGCCGTCGCGCAGCATGCTGGTGATCAGGCCTTCGACGTGCAGGGGCGCGAGCTTCTGCAGCTGAATCTGGCCCAGGCGAGGCACGAGGTGCTGGTCCACGAGGTACTTGTAGCTCTGGTGGCTTGTGGGCTTCAGTTCCTGCTGCGCGTGGTCCAACCACGCGTTCAGGTACGTCTCGACGGTGTGACGGTTCGGCGCGGCCAGCACGCCGGCGGCCTCGTCCGTTTTCATGGCGTCGCGCTTGGCCATGACCTCTTTGCGGGTGGCGCCGTAAATGCTGACGCGGCGCTTCACGCCCGTGGCATCTTCCAGGGTGGCACGTAGCTCCCAGGTGCCATCGGGGCGCTGGCGGATACTGCCCTCGCCATTCGATTTTCGTCCAGGCATTAGATTTCCAGATAGAGCGCCAAAGGTACCAAGTGGCCTTGTGTGGACTTGACGTTGAAGAAGTCGCGCATATTGCTCAGACTCCCCGCGAAATTCGCCAACGTACCGGCCAGAGCCTGCCCATCAGGTTGAAAGTGGGCGACGGAAAAATCTCCGGCTTGGTCATAGCGCTGTGGGGGCGCGGCGATACCCACCAGTGTGAAGTCCAACGTGGGCGCCTGACCATAAGCATCGATCAAGTCTTCAATGGGCGTGAGGAGATGCCGAGTCTCCAAATACGCCGTGTACTTCTGTCCGGCTTGGCTCCGAAGGATGACAAGGGTTTTTCCCTTCATATAGGAGCGCAACAGGTACGACATTTGAGTCGTGTTCGGCGGTGTGGTCAGCTTTGTGCTCGGGTCTGCCAGAGGCTTAACCGCTTTAATGATCTCCGGGAAGTCCTTGACCTTCTTTTCGGCCCAATCGAAGTCCAGCAAAAAAATCTTTCCGTGAACTGTTGTAAAGCGGTGACCAACCCGTTCCATAACCAAGTCGAACGCCCTATGGTGCAGCCCAAACAGATCAGCCGTAGCGCGACGTTCATGGTCTGTGCGACTGTCTCCCCCGACCTTCACCCCGTGCTTCCAATCTGCACCAATCTCTCCGGTCATACCAGCGAGAGCAGCGAGCTTGCCTTCAACGGATCCACCAAGATCGACTCCGACCTCGGTGGTCTTCTCTGGACTGGTGACTTCCTCACTCCATCCCTCTTCCCGCACCTTGCTGTACAGCAGCTTCAAGCCACCGTCCATTTGGGACAGGTAGGAGAAGATGCGGTCCTGGTTCAGGTAAAGGAAGTCACGAATCGGAGCCGTGACGCTCGGCCCAGCGCCGCCGCCGGGCGTCCCGCTCCCGCTCGAATTCCGTCCGGGCGTCCCTGAAGCGCTGCTCATTCTCGGCCACACCCTTTTGAGCAGTTTCCAGCACCAGGCGCGCCGTGCTCCCTTTGGGAAGCTTGCGGGCGAGTTCGCGCAAGGCCTTCATAGGATTTCATCATAAGAGGAACCTCCAAAAGAATTTCAAGAGCCTGCCCACAGTAAGGGGGCGAGACTACCCCCAACGTGCTCGACATCAAGTAGCGACCTCCCCGCCTGCAGGTCGCTTAGCCCAGGGAAAGTACGGCGTTTTCTGCTCTTCGCTAAAAACCACCCGGACAGGCGCGTCTGGGGTACTCAGTGATTCAAGCGCGTCGCAGATGTAGTCCTCTTCGGTCCGTGCGCGCCAAGCGGACGCCACCGAGAATCGCAGGGTGAAGCCAGAACCCTCAGCGGTAACCGCTGGCCATTGAAAGAACCGGCCGTCGACTTTCAGGCGCACCACAGCGTCGCGCAGCGTGTCCGGGAGGTGGTCGCCTTCAGGCCACAGCAGCGGGTTGCGAAGTCGGCCGCGCCACCACTGGTGCACGATCTTGCCGTGATCCAGCAGATCCGGCTGCATACGGTACGGAGGCTCAATCACGTCGGTGTACAGCGTGCTTTGCATCTTGATTTCCCGAAGGATGCCATTCACCAGATGGTAGATGCCGAAGATCTCCACCTCGCGGCTGTCCCAGGTGACACACAGGATGCTGCGGGCGGCGCCATGTCGACTGAACTGCGGATCAACATCGTTGCGCTTGAACAGGCGGCGCCAGCCGTAGTCGTCAAGACAGTCATACATTTCCAGGACGTGGTGCTGTGGAGTCACGACGAGCGGCCCCACGCCCGGTACTTGGTAAACGCCCACGCCTGCCCGTCCACGCTGTAGGCGTACACCCGGCCCTGATTACGAATGTCGGCGTTCAGCCGCTGGGGCGCATACGCCACGTTGTCGCTGTACATACCCGGGCGCCCGCCCAGAAGGCGGTACCGCTTGGCCACCAAGCTCCCGTCAGGCATGCGGAACGCAAACACGTGTCCGTCGCTTGTGAACAGGTCGTGACTGTCCACGAGTACCCATGCACCCTGCACCAGGCCCGTGCCGTCCGGCAGAGTCATGCTGTCGCCGCTGATCTGGAATGCGAACATCCCGAACCGCCGGAAGGGGGCTGGAATCGGCAGGCGGCGCTGTTGATTGAAGGGCGAGGCATCCAACAGATTTCCAGCCCCGATGAAACCCAGGACGGGCGCTTTGGTGGGGACATAACGGCGGGGCAAAAAGAATGACTGCATGCGGAAGTTCCTCCTCTCAGTTCAGGTTCGGGCTGTAATCGGTGGCGACGGTGACAACCTTCCCGATCACCTGAACGTCACCAGCGGGTATGTCTTCGTGGGTGCGGTTTTCGGCACGGAACACCGCCCCCAGGCGCGTTTGGGCATAGAGGCGGCAGTGCACGCCAGCTTCGTCCGCAATCACGTACACGCGCCCTTCGGACAGCTCACGCTCGGCGCGATCAATGTGGAGCACACTTCCCGGCCGAATGCTGGCTGGCCCCGTCCCCACCATCTCGTCACTGTCCAGTTGCAGCAGCAGCGGCTGCTTGATACCTGGCGCTACCGCGTCGTGGGACACCGGCAGGCCCAGGTTCTCCAGGTCACGCGCGGCCTGCATGGGATAAACGTCGGCGCTCCCCTCCCCCACCAGCGTCAATGGGGCGATGCCGAGGTCAATGCCAGTTTCCTTCTGGAGTTGCGGAAGGGTCCATCCCAGCGCGGTAGCTAAGGCCACCACTTTTGAGAAGCCCGCGTTGCGCAAATCCACCTTGCCACGCTCCACGTCGCTGACCCACCCCTGTGTCATGAGGTCACCAGCCTCAGCCACAATGTCTTCCTGACCCTTTCCCAGCTGCAGGCGGCGCATTTTTAGCCGGAGCGCCCAAGTCGGTGGGGCTGAGCGGTTGGGTTTGGTCTTGGGGTTTGGCATAGTCGTGAGAGCGTACATTTCGCCTGTACTACGCTCACTGTACGGATAGAGTTCCGTTTCATCTAACGATAAATCCGAGTAAGCGCCCCTGGTCCGCGTGGGTACATTGACAATGTACGGATGGATTTATATTCTTGGCATATGCGAATGACCCAATTACGGCGGCTGCGCGAGGAGCGCGACCTAACCCGCGATCAACTCGCAGCGAAGTCAGGCGTCTCCTCGCTGACCATTCGTGCCCATGAGCTTGGAAACGTAAAGGGCACAGAGACACGCACCTCTGAAGCCCTAGCGGAAGCGCTTAGTGTCCCCGTACAAGCTCTTTTTTTTCCTCTCTTTACGGATAAATCTGTAAATATTACCCAGTCCGATCAGGTGCCTGTATGACGGCCCCTGCCACCCAAATTGACGCAGATCTGCTGACCGTCGACGACCTGCGTGCCCTGACCCAGTTGGGCCGGGACCACGTGTACCGGCTGCTGGAGACCGGCGAGATCAAGAGCCTGCGCATCGGGCGCCAGTACCGCGTGCCGCGCAGTGAGTACGAGGCCTGGAAGCAGCGTGCCCTGAAGGCCAGCACGCCCCAGCCCATCTCCATCCCCATCACCCTCGCCGCCCCTCGCGGGCGTGGGCAGCGAACCGAAACCCGGCGCTGAAACACCAAACCCTCCCGGTCATGGCTGTTGGAGCAGCTCTCGGGAGGGTCAGGAGACACATGAACCGTACACCAGCACCACCCACCCCGACTAGTCCCCCCCTGAAGGCCGCGCTCGCCATTGAGCTGCGCGTGCTCGGGGACACCCAGCCCCGCCTGTACCCCGTGGCCAGCCTGGAGGGCAAGCGCCGGCTGTTCAGCCACCGCGCCTGGGCCGAGCGCACCTGCGAGGGCTGGCTGCGCGTGCTGTTCGCACCCGGCTGGCTGATCACCCGCCCCAGCGGCGTGATCGAGCACGTCACCAACGCCGTCTGCCCTGACGAGCCCGGCGCCGTGGAGCGCGTGCTGGCCGACATGGAGGCCCGCTACTGCGTGCACCTGTGGGTGGCGCCGATCAAGCTGCCGCGCAACGTCGAGCCGTTCGGTCAGCGCTACCGGGCGGGCGCCTGCCCCCCCAACGATCACGCCCTGGAGATGGCGCAGGCCTGGGGGGCCGCGTGAGCGCCGACCCAGCCTTTACCGGGTCCCTGACTGGCCTGTTGTCCGGCGGGCTGATCACCGCAGAGGTCGTTCGCAACCCCACCACCGGCGAACACGGCCTGCAGCTGATGGTCGAACTGGCCGGGGGCGAGGGTGAAAACCTGACCGTCACCCTGGACGCCGAGGAGGCCGTGGACGTGGCCACCGATCTGCTGCTGCTGGCCCAGACCTGCCGCGAGCGCAACCGGGGCGGTGGCGCGTGAACGCCCACGATGTCGCCAACCGCCAGCAGATTGAAGTCCTGCTGGCTGACCTGCAGGAGAACGCCCAGACCCAGCGCGAAGCAGCCGAGCGGCTGGCCGAACTGCCGGACGGCCACCCCGACCGCGACCGCTATGCGCGCGTCCTGGCGCAGCAGCGGCAGCAGCGGATCGAGCAGCTGGAGGGCACCGGGGCCTACCGCCCCACCGTCTGGTGCCTCAACCCGGGCTGCCACGCGCCCTACCCGGCCGAGCTGCCCGCGTGCCCCGAGTGCGGCGCCGCCACGCGCCCGCCCCGCCGGCTGGCGGCCACACCCTGCGCGTGCGGGCAGCCGCGCCTGGACAACGTGACGCGCTGCGAGGACTGCGAGGCCCTGCTGTGAGCCCGCTGACCCTCGCCCTGATCGTCGTGCCCGGCGCCCTGGTCGGCTGTGTCTTCTGTGACGGCCAGCGCCTCTCGCCGCGCATGTTTGCCGCCGTCGTGGTTGTGGCCGCAGCGGTCGGCACGTCCTACGGCACGCTGCTGACCCTGGCCCCAGACGCGCGCCCCGACATGCCCGGCGCCCTGAAGGTTCTGCTGGCCCTGCTGGGCGTCCTGGCCGTGGTCCTGCTGCTGACCCTGTTCAACCTGCTCACCAAAAAGGCGGTGCCCAATGAAGCTCAGTGAACTCCAGAAGCGCCTCCAGGCCGCGTTTCCGGCCCACATGATCAACTGGAAGCCCGGGGTGATCAGCAAAGACCGGAAGCGCGCCCTGATGCTGGCCCACATTGACGCCCGCGCGGTGCAGGACCGCCTGGACGCCACCTGCCCCGACGACTGGTCGTTTGAAGTGGAGGTGGTGCCCGGCACCCGCCTGCCCACCGTGAAAGGCCGCCTGACCGTGCTGGGCGTGACCCGCGAGGACATTGGCGAGGCCCAGGAAGGCGACCTGGGCACGCTGAAGGCGGCCAGCAGCGACGCCCTGAAGCGCTGCGCCGTGCACTTCGGCATTGGCCGCTACCTCTACGACCTGCCCAAGACTTGGGCTGACTGGGACGACGCGGGGCGCAAGCCGATGACCACCCCCGAGCTGCCCGACTGGGCGCGGCCGGACCACGAGCGCACCCCCGGCGGCGCCCACCTCGCGCAGGCCATGGAGCAGCTGCGTTACGAACTGCCCGAGGACCTGGAGCTGCAGCGCGAGATCTACAAGCACCTGAAGGCCGCCCTGGGGCGCCTGGACGAATACCGGAAGGCGAATCATGCCTGAACTCGCCCTCCACGGGAAGCGCGGCGCCGGCCGCGTGGCCCTGGTGGATGACGCCGACATGGCCCAGGTCAGCCAGCACCGCTGGCACCTGGGCAAGGACGGGTACGCCCGGACGCACGTCCGGGGCCAGGTCGTCACCCTGCACCGGTTCCTGGCCGGTGAGGGCCGTGAGCAGTACAAGGACCACAAAAACGGCGACAAGCTGGACAACCGCCGCCGCAACCTGCGGGCGTGCTCGCAGCGCGAGAACAGCTACAACCGCCGCCGGCACCGCAACAACCGCAGCGGCTACAAGGGGGTTACCCGCTGGAAGGGCCAGTGGCGGGCCTCCATCCATCAGGACGGCCGGCAGCGGCACCTGGGGCTCTATCCCCACCCCATGCTGGCCGCGCTGGCGTACAACGCGGCGGCCCGCGCCCTGTTCGGGGAATACGCGCAGCTGAACGTCCTGGATCTCGCCGCCTTTGCGGAGGTGCCCCATGCCGCCGACTGAGGCCAACCTGCCCGGGGTACTGGACGATCTGTTCGCCGCCGCCGCTGCACGCGGGAACGGCGTGCGGCACAAGCTGGCCAACGGCCTGCGCCTGAAAGCAGGCCTGCGGGGCGAGCGGCGCCTGCTGCTGGTGTGGCGCTCGGGCGACCGGCTGCCCAGCGCCACCGAGTGCGAGATCGTGGGCCACGACGCGGGCTTCTTCCAGCCCAGATACCAGTTGCGGCCCTGCGCGGAGTCCCCGAACGCCTTTCTGATCACCGAGGGCTACCGGGGCGACGTATGCGAGCACACCTGGGGGCCCACCGACCCGCTGCAGATGGGCAAGGTCAAGGGTGAGCGCTGTGTCTGTACCCACTGCGGCGCGCAGTGGACCCGCCTGGACGGCCGGCGCCCCACCACCACCTACAACGGGCAGAAGGTGCGCCCGGCGGTGCTGGAGCGCTGGCAGGTGCGTGGCCCGGTGCCGCCCCAGATCACGGAGGAGGTGCCGGCCGAGGTGCTCGAGGCCCTGGCCGAGGACCGGGCCGACGTGCCGGTGTACGAACCGGCGCCGAGCTGGCGTGATCGCAAGGCGGCGAAGAAGGCCGCGCCCGTGGACCGCGAGGCCGAGGCCCGTCAGCAGGCGCGCGACGCCGCCGAACGGAAGCGACTGAGTGGGCTGCTGGGCCTCGTGGATTTCTGGTGCATCTTCTGGGATCCGTGGTTTCAGCGGGCCACTGTTATCGCCGTCCGGCGCGACTACCTCAAAGGCGCGGACCTAGAGGACCTGCGCGCCGAGGTGCGGGGCCGGTATTTCCAACAGACCTTGCCGCACGCCCTGCCGTACGTGCTGCTGGCCCTGCGCTGGCGGCACGTGGCGCGCGCCCTGCCCGAGGTGGCCACGCCCGCCCCGGTGGCGTCCAAGCGGGGGCGGAAGGCCAGCACAACCCGGAAGCCCCGCAGCCGGAAGGCGGCAGCGGCATGAGCATCGTCGTGCTGAACGAAGTGCTGGACAGCAGCACCACGAAGGGCAGCGCCCGCTGCGTGATGGTGGTCCTGGCCGAGCAGGCGGGCGAGGACGGCCGGTGCTGGCCAGGACTCGCCCGCGTCGCCCGGCGAGTCAACGTCACCGAGCGCCAGGCGAAAAACCTGATTCACGAACTGGAGACTCTGGGCGAACTGCTGGTGGATTACGGCACAGGCCGGAGCAACACCAACACGTACTGGGTCATCCCGCCAGCGACCGCCGCCCGGTTGATTCAAGAGCTGACCGAGCAGGCCGAAAGGGTGAAATCCAGCGCAGAAAGGGTGAAACTTTTGACCCTGCTGGAAAGGGTGAAATCTAGCGCAGAAAGGGTGAAAAATTCTGCGCAAAGGGTGAAATCCAGCGCCGAAAGGGTGAAGCCCGTTTCACCCGAACCGCCAAGAACCTTAGAACCAAAAGAAGAACCAACAGCAGCAGCAGGGGAAGCCAACCCGGACACTTCCGCTGCGGCGGCTGCCGGTCAGGACCAGGAAGGGCGACACGCTCAGCAGGGCAGCGCCGGTGGCGCTGACGCCCCTCACGGGGCGGATGGAGCGGACGCACCTTCGGTCACGGGTTCAGCTCAGTCGCCAGCAGCTCAGAAACACGGCGCCACCAGCACGGAAAACATTCCGGGCGCGGCGGCGGGCAGCGCGGCGCTGGCCGTGATCGTGGGGGCCCTCCGGGGCATGAAGACCACAGTGCCCGAGCTGATTTCGGAATTCGATTACCGCGCCGAATGGCTCAACATCCCTGCCGAGCAGCTGCGCCAGATGGTGGCCGACGCCCGGAGCAAAGGCACCCGGTACCGGGGGGACTTGATTGCCGCCCTGGACGACGAGGCCCTGCGCCGCCTCGCACCCCCTGAACCCGCTGACACCCATGAAGAGGAATTCGACTTCACCGCTGTCCTGAACAGCGCGCCGCTCGACGGCAACCGGAGGCGTCCATGACCACCACCGCCACCCCAAGAGAACAGGCTGTCGTGACCTTCGCGCAGCAACAGCTGGAACAGGCCCGCGCGAACCACGCCCAGCAGCACCCCCGCCCCGCACCCATCCCCACCGTGGCTGACCTGCTGGACCGCGTGCGCACGGGCAAACCCGCACCCCTGTATCCCCGCCTCTCGGCCGTGCAGGCTCTGGGCCGCGTGCAAAGCGTGCCGGCCTACGTGCGCGCCGTGGCCCTGGCGCTGCATGAGCGTGACTGCCAGGACGGCCAGATCTTTGCGGCGCCTGCACCCGGTGCGTCGCCCATCAGTGTGCCCTGCACGGTCTGCGAGCAGGCCCGCAAGGAAAGCGCGCTGCGCGCCCAGTTGGAAGCCAGTGGCGTGGCCGGACGCTACCTCGATCCTGAATGGCGCGACCTGCAACTGCCACCACCACTGGACCGCGTGGAACGCAAGTGCCGTGATATCTCCAAGCTGCTGGACGCGGGCGTGAACCTGTTGCTGCACAGCGAAAATACGGGCAGCGGCAAAACGCAGGCGGCCATGCTCGCCGCCAAGGCCACCATCCGCGCGGGCCGCACGGTCGCCGTGGTGAACATGGCGCGCCTGGCGCTGGACGTGCGCGAGAAGTACGACAACAAGACCGGCGAAGCCCTCAGCGAGAAGGCCGCGCTGCTGCGCATGGTGAAGCCGGATCTTCTGATCATTGACGACCTGGGCGCGGGCGAGCCCGACGCGGCCAGCATTGAGCGCCGCCTGCTGTTCCTGGCGCTCGACGAACGGCAGGTGCGCCGCAAGTCGGTCATTGTCACCACAAACCTGAAGCTGGCCACGCCGCAGGGCACGAAGGAGCCCAGTCTGGCCAGCATTTTCGGTGCGCGCGTTCTGGCGCGGCTGCAACCGTTGACCATCTTGCACGTCAACCACGGCATCAACTTTCGCGCCCAGCCGGGGCAGGTGAGCTGGTGAGCCACATTGGAGATCCGCTCAAACTGCCGTTTGCCAAAGTGCTGCAGCAGGTCACCCGCCTGCGCGTCAGCGAAGCCTTCCGGATTTTGGTGACGGCTGGGGCCTGCGCCCTGACGGCGGGCCAGCAGGAGGCCCTGTACCTCGACACCATCAAGGGCCTGCACCGCCAGGACCTGGAAACCATCGCTCACGCCTTCGCGCAGCTGCGCCTGGACATGGAGGCCCACCCGTTTGTGGACCTGCTGGGCCCGGTGTACATGGAGATCGCCCACCAGCTCGACAAACAGGCGCGCGGCGAGTTTTTCACGCCCTACGCCCTGAGCTACGCCATGGCGAAGATGACGGCGGGCGACGTGCGCGACCTGATCGAGCCGGGCAAGATCCTGGCGTGCAATGAGCCCGCCTGTGGCAGCGGCGGCATGATTCTGGCGTTCAGCCACGTCCTCGTGGACGGGGGCGTGAGCCCGCTGCACACGCGCTGGGTGGCCCAGGACATCAGCGACACCAGCTGCTACGCCACCTACATCAACCTCACGCTGTGGGGCATCCCCGCCACCGTCGTCTGCGGCAACACGATCACGCGGGAAACCCGCTGGGCGTGGCCGAACTTGTTCTGGAGCATGGCCCGCCCCTACGGCATGTCCGAGGACGAGGCCCGCGCCCGCCGCCTGCTGGACGCCGTGCGGTCCCTGATCGCCGCGCCCGCCCCTGAACCCGCACCCCCGCCCCCGGCCGCGCCAGCCCCCGTGGTGGACGCAAAGCCCGCCCCCTTCGGGGCTGAATTCGGCCCCTTGTTCGGCGGTCCGTCGTGACCCCTACCAAGTCGCCCACCCTCTCCCCCGCCCCGGAGGTTTCTATGCCCGCAACCGACACTGCCGCCACCCCGAAGAAAACCCGCACCAAAAAGGGCAGCGAGGCGCCCGCCGAGCCGGTGGATTTCAAGACGATGGCGGCCCAGACGCGCGCCAAGATGCAGGCCAGCCACGAGCGCGGCAAGGCGCTGGGCGGCAAAAAGGCCGCTGCCGCTGCCCCCGTGGCGGCCGAGGGCGTGCCGGCCGACACCGACCTGCCCTTCCCCGTGAGTGAGGCGCAGCTGGAGGCGGCCAGCACCGAAGGTCAGCCCTTTGCGGCGGCGGTCGTGTCGCCAACTGCCGAGAGTTTCCCCGTGGGCAGCCGCGTGCGCTTTGAGGAATCCGAAGGCGTGTGGCTGGACGGCATTCTGGAACAGCACCTCCAGGGGGACGGCATGGGCACCTGCCTGATCGCGGTGCCGGTCGAATCTGGGCCGCCCCAGCACTTCACGGGCGCCTACGGAGACCTCCAGCTGGTGGCGCTGCCCGGCACGCTGGCCGCCAAGGTCCTGCGCGACCTTGTGCCCGGCGAGCTGATCGGGGAGATGCCAGCCGCCGCCCCCGAGTTGCCCGGCACGCCGGTCCTGATCAGCCCTACAGATCTGGCGCCCGGCACCCTGGGCCTGCACGCGGTGCCCCTGCACCAGACCGCCCGCAGCGGCTGCAACGTCCGCCACCACTACGACCCGGCCGCGATCGAGGAGCTGGCCGCCAGCCTACGCGCGGAGGGCCAGATCGAAAACGCCACCGGCCGCTGGAACGCCGAGGGTGTGGTGGAGATCGTGGCCGGGGAGTCGCGCCGCCGCGCGCAGCTGCTGCGTGCAGAAGGCGGCGAACAGGGCCTGACCCTGCTGGTCAACATCCGCGAACTGACCGACGCCGAGGCCCTGAGCATCTCCGCGACGGAAAACATGCGCCGCCGCCAGATGACGGCC
Source organism: Deinococcus multiflagellatus (assembly GCF_020166415.1). Lineage (NCBI taxonomy): Bacteria > Thermotogati > Deinococcota > Deinococci > Deinococcales > Deinococcaceae > Deinococcus > Deinococcus multiflagellatus. Next base: position 153,858 of record NZ_JAIQXV010000007.1, on the reverse strand, counting down.
CTGGAGGAGTGCGAGGCCATGCACCGCCTAAACGAGGCCGGGCGCAGCGTGGAAGAGATCCAGGCGATGTTCGGATACAAGTCGGCGCAGCCGGTGGCCGACCGGATTCTGGTGGCCAAGAATCTGCACACCACCCCGCGCGAGCTGCTGGACCGGGGCGAGCTGAGCCTCGCGTGCGCCATGGTGATCGCCCGGGCACCCGGCCAGGACCTGCAGCTGAGCATGACTCAGGACGCCACCCGTGCCTGGAACCGGGCCACCGCCGCCGAGCTGAGCAAGCGCCTCACGCAGGGCCAGTTCCTGGTAACTGAGGCCCGGTTCGACGTGGACACGTCCGGCCTGCAGGTGAAGCGGGACCTGTTCGACGCCTTCGAGCCCTACTTTGAGGACAAGGCCGCCGCGCTGAACCTGCAGATCCAGTGGGCGCAGGCCCGCGCGGACAAATTGCGCCAGAAGGGCAAGCAGGAGTTCGTGCACGTCGTGACGGACGGCTCCTTCGACCGGTACGGCCGCGTGTACTACGGTCACGCCGGGGCAGGCCGTGGGGGCTACGTGATCACCGTCAGCCCACAGACCGGCGCGGTGAATGAGCACGACCAGGTGCTGCTGCGCCCGGGCAAAAGCGTGACCACCGACGAGACGGGCAAAAGCAAGGTGGAGTCCGTCAAGCCCATGCCTGACAGCGCGTATCTGGCCGCCCACCAGATGCGGGCCACCGCCGCCCGGACGACCATCCTCGGCAACAACCACCTGACCCTGGCGATGGCCGTGTGGGGGCTGGTGCTGGGCGGCAGTGACAGCGGCGTGGGCCGCGTCAACCTGACCAGCGTGAACCGGGAGCACGCGCCCATCCCGGCGCTGGAGGAGCGTGCTGAGGCTCTGGGGCAACTGCTGGCGCCATACACCTCCGGCACGTCCGTCCACATTGCGGCGCTGAGCGTGTCAGGGGTTCGCCCGGATCCGGCGCGGCTGCTGGAACGCCTGATCGCCATGACCGACGAGGAACTGCTAGGGCACCTGAACACCCTGATCGCCCGCAGCGCCTACGACTGGTCCCAGTACAACAACAAGGACGCGGCGAAACCAGAATACGCCCTGCTGGCCAGCCTGACCGGTGCTGCGGCGCATCTGGCGCAGTCGTTCAAGTTGACCGACGAGTGGCTGAAGCGGTACCCGCGCCAGGACCTCGTGGCGCTGGCTGAGGAGGCCGGGCTGGGCCGGGCGCTCGTCGAAGACTGCGGAACCCTCAAGGAAATGCGCGCCCGGATCCTGGAGCACGCTGATCAGTTGCACGCGGCGGGCTTCGTGCCCCGGCTGGTGCAGTTCCCCGCACCGCCCACCCCTGCCGCCCCCGCAACCGCCGCCGACTGAACCCCGCACCGGAGGCCACCCGGTGCGGTGGCCTCCGCTCCCCCAAGGAGCAGCGACATGGACGTACTGACCGCCCACAACCCCAGAGGCTTCCTGCACGCCGTCACCCTGGACTGGCAGGCGGGTTTCGGCGCCAGCTTTGAGCAGACGATGCAGCGCCAGGGCTGCACGGTGCGCCGCTACCCCCTGGCCGACTATCTGGCCCAGCAACAGGCCGGGCGCCAAAACAAGCCCACCCCCGCCCCCGCGTCCAGCACGTCGGAAACGCCCGCCAGCGGCACAGTTCCCGACGTGGGTGCCGAATTGGTCCACCCCCTGCTGGGCCGGGCCACCGTGACCCACCACGTCACCCTGGACGGCCGCCCGGTGGCGGTGGCCGCCAGCCCGCGTGGCGCCGGGCTGGTGCGCGAGTGGCAGCCGGTGCCGGCCGAGGTGGCGCCGGTCCTGCCGGCCCCGGTGGCAGCAGCGGCGGCGGCGGAAACGGGCCCGCCCCCCCGCGCGGCGGCCGTCATGCCCAGCCTGTTTGGGGGCCTCGCGTGAGCCGCCCAACCCAAACGCAGGTCAATGCCGCCGTTGAGCAGGAATTCACTGTGCAGGCACCAAGCGAGAACGCGCGTGAGTGGCTGCCCGACGCGGCCCTGCGCTTCACCATCCCCGGCCCGGTGGCCCTGACTGTGGATTCGGAAATGTCCAGCCATGACGAGGACCTGCTGTTCCGGGTGCAGGTGGGCGGGCTGCACCTGCGCGTGAACTGGGGGGGTGCTGAGACCCTGGTGTTCGCCCTGCTGGAACAGATGTACGGCCAGCAGTGGGCGCGCGTCGTCATGGCCCTGTGCATCCGCTGCCCCGTGGACTACGACGAACTCTCGTTTGACCAAGACGAGGACACCGTGCCTGACGACGCCGTGCAGGCGCTCTGGAAGGCCGCCTACAGCTACCGCGACCGCTGGCCCGCCCGGGCGGGCGGCTTCAACGACCACATCTGGGGCGTGCCCGTACCGAAGGGCGTGAAGCCCACCTACCCGAAACCCGAAGGAGCCTGATCATGTCCGACCAACAAACCCCCGCCGTTGCCACCGACACTTCGCTGCCGAAGCGCCCCCGTTTTCAGGTGCTCCTGCCCCAATCCGCCCAGGTCTCGCCATTCACGATGGTGGGCGACGACGAGTACACCGTGGCCCAGGACGTGGCGAAGATGCTCAAGCCCGGCTGCTATGCCAAACGCCACGCCACCAACCCTTTCGAGTGGGAGGTGTACCGGCATTTCCGGGGCGAGGACTGGGCGCAGGGCCGCCGCTTCAAACTCGTTGAGGCCATCGTCAAGCCCGCGCCGCTGCTGCGCGAGGACAGGCTGAAACGGCTGCTGGGCGAGGTGCTCGACGCCCGTGAGTGGGTGGAGGCGTCCAGCCACCTACACCGCAATCAGGCCAGCGGCGTGCTGGGGGCCCTGGCCGGCGCCCTCGGGGACGCCGTGCGCGGGGCGATGCCGGTGCTGGACGACTTGGATATTCAGCAGATGAAGGGGGGTGAGGCGCCGTGAGGGCCCTCTCCCTGTCCCGCCCCTGGACCACGGCGATTGAGCTGCACGGCAAGCGCACGGAAAACCGCACGCGCTGGACCGACCACCCCCACCTCATGGCCCAGGCCCAGCGCATGGTGGGCGAGGACCTGGCCCTGCACAGCAGCGGCACCTATGACAAACAGGGCGCGCTGTACGTGCAGCGGCACACGGGCGTGCTGTACGGCCGCAAGGACACGGCCGACAAGGCCATTACGAGCGTGGCGCGTGTCGAGTGCCTGCTGCGCGCCGGCGACCCCTGCCCACCCGGGCAGGAGGCGTGGTACTTCGGGGACACCGCCCTGCTGCTGGCCAACGTGCGCGTGCTGCCCGAGCCGGTGTGGGTGGCGGGGGGCCTGGGCTTCTGGACCGTGCAGGCCGCCGAGTTGGAGAAGGTGGAAGCCGGACTGGCGGCGCTCGCCAACCAGTGCGAGTGCGGCGCCCAGGCCGACCCGCGCCAGCGGTGCGTGAGCTGCCGTGAGCCGGTGTGCATCCGCTGCGCGGCCTACGACGACGACGGCGAGCTGTTCTGCCCCTCGTGCGCCGATGCCAGGGAAAGCGGGCCGGACGAAGGGCGGTGGGCATGAGCGCCGCCGGACTGGAGCGCCGCACGGGTGAGGCCCACCTGTACATGCAGCTGGCCGAGCAGGCCCAGCGCGGCCCCCTGAACACGGCCGAGGCCTACCTGCTGGGCCTGCTACACGACCGGCTGCGCGCCTTCCGCAAGACGTGGCTGGGCCTCGTCGCGCCCCCGCCCCCCCGCCCAGGGGTGCAGCTGCACATCGTGGCCGAACTGGACCCCGCCCAGGTGCCGCCCCTGGAGGAGGTCATGGACGCGATGGAGCGCGCGGGCTGGGCGTTTCGCCTGACCAGCCGCATGGTGGGCGGCCACCGCATCTACAGCGCGCGGGCGTGGCGCGAGGAAGAAGATCCGGGCCGGCTGCCCACCTGCCGGGACCCCTTCCCGAAGGTGGCCCTGGCCGGGGCATGGGTGGCCACCGAACAGCACTACCGGCGCCGCCTGAACCACCTGGCCGATCAGGTGCCGGCCGACCCCGACGTGGCGAGGGCCGTATGACAGTCACGCATCCCCTGGAAGGAGAACGCTGATGGGCAAGAAGACCCCTCAAGCCGGCCGCAAGCCGGCGCAGGCCCAGCAGCGGCGCCAGTTCATGCGCGGCCTGGACCGCACCCGCCCGGGTGGCGACCACACGGTGATCACGTTTGACGGCCGCCCCATCCCGGCGGCGGGCGAGATCGCTGAACTGGTCCGCGAAGTCATGCACCGCGAGCTGGCCCGCCGCGCGTCGGCACCACCCGCACCGTCCATTCCTGACGTTGGCCGACGGATTGACGCCGCCCTGGCCGAGCTGCAAGAGCCCTTGGCCCCCTGGCAGGAAGAAGTGCTGGACCTGCTGCACCTCGCCCTTGAGCGCGGCGGCCCTGACGCCCTGACCCCTGAGTTCGCCGCCCGTGCGCGCGACGCCGTGCACATGGCCCTGTACGGCCGCCCGGCCCCGAGGTGCTGACCATGACCAGTCTGCTGCACGACGAGCCCCTGTCTGTCCGCATTGCCGCCCTGGAGCGCGCCTGCGCCCTGGGCCTGGATGCCCGGACCCGCGCCCAGGAGTTGGGGCGCCAAATCGCCGCACTGGAAGAGGAGCAACACCGGGCCTGGGATGCCGTGGACGAAGGTGAACGCGCCGCCCGACTGCTGGCCGATCTGGAGCAGCAGGTGGCCCGCCTGCTGGCCGCCGACGAGGCGCAGCAGCGCCACCAGGAGTCTGCCTGGCCGACCGCCGAGGACACCCCCCCGGCGCCGGCTGACTCCAGCCCGCCAGCCGCTCAAGAGACCGCTGCCGCCGCTCCGGCGCAGCCGGAAGAGGGATCGGGCACTCCGGAAATGCCAGCACACGAAGACCACGCCCCCGCATCAGTGAATGAGGCGTCGCAGGCGACAACGCCAGTAGCAGCCGTCGAGACCGAAGAGACGGCCGCCACGCCGCAGGCGGACGGCAAAGAGGATCGCCCTGGGCTCAGCAACCGGCAGCGGGTGGAGGCCTGGGTCCAGGCGCTGCCGCCGGGCAGCATCTGCACGGTGCGCCAGATCTCGCAGCACCTAGGGTTGCCCGAAAAATCTGTGGCCACCCAGCTCCCCAAACTCATGCCGGTCCTGGTGGAACGAGTACCGGACACCGGGGTGATTGGCATCCCCAGCGAGTACCGCCGGGTGGGTGAGCCGGTTGTCGAGTCCATTGCTGAGCCTGTTGCGAAGTTGGCAAGTCCCGAGCCGACCGAACCCGACCAAGACGAGGCGCCCGCCAGCGACCCGGGCAGCGCAGCCGCCCTCATCGCCAACATGACCCCCTCCACCGGCCCCGCCCTGCTGGCCTTCCTGCAGGCACACGAGGGGGAGGAGTTCACGGCCGAGCGGTTGGCGCTGGAGGTGGGGGCGCCCCTGGCCGAGGTGCAGGCGAGCCTGCAGGCCCTGCACCGGCAGGGCACCGTCTCGGCCGGGCCTCAGCTGCCCAGCGGTGAGCAGTGGTTTGGGCTGCCCCGGGCGGCCGGGCACGCATCTGCCCCCGCCCAGGGCGACGCCCTGCCCACCATCCCGCCCCGACTGACCTTTGAGGAGCGCAGTGTGTTTGACGCCCTGCGCCGCGAGCCTGACGGGCTCAGCCGCCGGACGTTGGCCGCCCGGCTGAACTGGGGCCAGGGCCGCACCGACAAAGTGGTGGCCGCGCTCCAGCAGGCCGGCCACCTGGGGACCAACGGCGACCGTGTGCGTGTGATGATGCCCCCTGAGTTGCAGGGCCAGGACGGTGCGGCGTGAGCGGCGACCCCACCCCCTGCCCCTATTGCGGGCGGCGGCACGGCCTGCACCGCGATAACTGCGCCACGCGCCGCTCGCTGCCCGCCCTCCTGCACGCGAGCTGCACGGGGGGCGTGACGGACTGCAGCCTGTTTGACCCCGTGCGGACCACGGTCACGCTCCCCTACGGCGATGACGCCCAGCAGCGCGTGCTGTGCGGCGTGTACAGGGGCATGCCGGTGTGGGACGCCTCGCGGCATGTCGCCTCGGCGCTCACCGAGCACTGGCACCACATCCGGGTGACCGACGTGGTGGTGCGCCCCTGGTGGCGGCTGTGGCGCCGCACGCCGGCCAAGCGCGTCATTCCCAGTCAGCCGCGAGGGGGGCAACCCTGAAGATGTCGGCCGCCGAGCTGCACGCGTACCAGCGCCGGCACCCTCACCTGTTCCCCGAGGTGGGGCAGCGGCCCGCCCCGAAGGGGGCGGGTGTGCCGCGCAGTGTCAGCAACGGCTACGCCTCAGAGGCCCTGTTCCAGGCCGACGCGGTGGAGCAGCTGATTCTGCGCGGCTGGCATGTGCAGGAGACCCTGAAGGGCAGCGCCGGGAATAGCGCCGTGTACGTCACGCCCGGCTGGCCAGACCTCGTGCTGTACCGCGCGCCCCGGCGCATCTGGTTTGCCGAACTCAAACAGCCGGGCCGCAAGCCCAGCGACGCCCAACTGGCCTGCCACGCCCGTCTGCGGGCCGCTGGCTTCCGCGTGGTCGTTGCCTATTTCCTCTCTGACCTGCTGGCCGTCGAGGCCGAGGAGCGTGCGTGAATCACCACGGCAAATCTCCAGGATCAATCAAGACACCAAATGCACCGGATAAGCCTGCCAGGGGCTTAAAGAGCAGCTTGATCTCCAGCACCTGCCCCGGCACGGCCACGCGGTACGTCATCCGGGTAGCTGGGACCGCCTGTGTGCGGCCCATCTGGACCGCACGCCCCCCAGCTTTGAGCACACCCTCAACGGTGCCGGGCGTCATGACGACCAATCCCGCACCCGGCTCAATCCGCTCCGCCAGGGGCAGGTACGAGTGCTCCTGCTGCCCACCCACAGCCCAAGTCGCCATGGCCGATTCGATCCACAAGAAGCCAGGACCCAGGTTCAGCAGGCGCACGTCCAGGGATGCCGTGGGTTCCCGCCGCACATCCGCATCCCGATATGACCGCAGCACGGCGCACGGGCCGAACACTTCCATCACCTGCTGGGCCACGTCCCGTCCCTGCTCGCCAGATTCACCCATGCCTGAAGGTATCGCGCCCCAGGAGGCCGCCCGCAAATGACCAACCACCGCGCACGCCAGGAGGCCGTTCCCATGCTGCAAAAAGACGAAAAACCCGACCTCTACCGCCTGCTGGCTGTGTTCAGTGGCATCCCCCTGCAGACCCTGCCCGCGCTGGTAGCCGCCCGTTTCCACTCGGGGGACCCGCGCGAACCCATTCAGGAGGAGCACCGCGCGCTGCTGCGACTGCTGGCCGATCAGCGGCGGATTCAATGGGTGTCCTGGGGGCCGGATGGCCCCGGGCACGTCCTGACCGGCTTTGGCGAGGTGGCCCTGAAAACCTACGAGGCGAAGTACGGCCCAGCGCTGGCCCCCCGGCGTGGCCCCCCACTGCGCGAGCTCCTGATTCACCGCCTGCTGGCTGGGTTCGACGACACTGCGGTCCGGTCCTTGCAAGCCGCGCTGGTGGGGGCCGAGATGCTGGCCGCCACCGCCACGCCCAGCCGCGCCCACGGCGAGTTCCTGGAGCTGCTGGCCCGGCGCGGCCACGTCGCCCCCGCGCCGGGCGGCTACACGCGCACCGAACTCGGCACGCTGGCCCTGCAGGAGCACCAGCGGCACACGCAGGCGCCGGCCCCCCGCCGCGCCCCCCGGGAGCGCCAGTGAGCGGCCCGAAGCCCGCCGGGCACGCCCCTTCCCTGCTGGCCCTGAAGCCCGGTGATCAGGTGTGGTACCTGCCCCGCCGCATGGACGTGCCTCACGCGGGCGAGCGCTGCACGGTCGTGCGCGGACCCCGCCGCGACGTGACCACGGCCACGGTGCGCCTGGAGTTCAAGGACGGGCAGCAGCGGACCGTGCGCCTGCCGCTGGTCAGCCTCGTGGCCCCGCGCACGGATCCGGCCCCGTTCGTGCAGGAGGCCCGGCGCCTGCCCATCTGGAAGCGGCTGCTGGAGCTGGTGGCCCTGGAGGGCGAGGCCGCCCGGCAGCGGGCCGAGGACCGCGCCCGCCAGATCGTCGGCATGGTCGTCCCCAGGCCGCAGCGCAAGCTCCTGGCCCAGGACCTCACGGCCACACTGTTGGAGGCCGCCCGAGCAGAGCTGGCCGCCGCCGCCGCGAAGCAGGCTGGGCGTGGGGGCAAGGGGCCGCCCCCGGCCACCCACCTGCCCGTGCCGACCGACGAGCTGGCCACGCTGACCCTGAACCAGGAACGCCGGGCGATGATCAACAACATCGCCAAGTGCATTCACCGGCGGTACTTCCTCAGCGACGCCGAGCTGCGCGACCTGACGGACGGTGAGCGCGAGCAGGCCCGCATTGACGGCGTGCTGAGCGCCTTCATTCGCAGCGCCCAGGCGGACAGCGGCCTCGTGCCCGTCAAGGACAGTGGAAAGGGCAAAGGCAACGTCCTGTACGGGCAGTTGCATGACAGCCTCGCCGAGGCGTACCCCCTCGCGCTCGAAGCCTGCCAGATGCTGATTGCCGGCAAGAGCGATCATGCCCTGACCCTGGCCCTGCAGGTGCGTGAGCGGCTGGCGGAGCACGTCGCGGCCAACACGGAGCTGGAGCGCGCGCGGCGCAAGCACCACACGGGGCGGTACTTTCATGGCGACGTGCTGTCCGTCCGTGAAGCGCACGACGACGGCAGCATGACCCAGTTCTACGCGCGGCTGACCATCGTGTACGCCGAGGACGGCCACAGCCTCGTGGTGGCCAACGCCGCCGAGTTAGAAAGCCTGACCGCCACGCGCGCCGGGCCGCAGGCGTGGCAGAGCCTGTGCCGCTGGATGGAAGACCTCAGCGAGCGCGCCGGCGGCCGCAAGCAGGGGCGGCGCCAGGACGACGACGAGCACCTGATCTACCGCGAGGACGACGACCGCCTGAAGCTGCGCGAGTCGGTGGCCGCGTATCCGAACATCCTGCGGGCCTTCGAGTGCATCCGCCGGGCGCTGATGATGCCCGAACGCGCCAAGGACGTGCTGCGCAGCGAAATCCCCGAGCACCACCCCCTCCCGGGCTACCACGCACCGCCTCAAAACCTTCCAAAAACAGGGGGGCTTGACAAATCCGGGCAGAAATCGCCTAATTCCGACTAAGCTGCACAACATGTATCTACGAAAAACCCCCGCCCAGCGCGGGGCTTTGTCATGTGTGTAGCAATTCAACGCCCGGAGGTTCCGAATGGCCCATGGGAACGACTTCGCGTTCTGAGCCGTAAGGGCTCTCAGTACCACCCGCCCGAGTGAAGGCGGTTCAACCTACCCCCGCTTCGGCGGGGCTTTTTCATGCGCCAGCCGAGAGGCTAGCTGCCGCCGTTGCCCGCCAGGGCTCAGGCGAGAGCGGTGACCACCAGGGGCAGGACCTGGGGAGGCGCGCCACCGGGCAGTCGGAATCACCGGCCCCGTGATCACCTCAAGACGCCGCTGCCAGAAGGCAAATCTTTGTGCGTCGCCCCGATGGGAGCCTGCCCCCGACGACGTGGGGCAGGCAGTCGGGTTGGAGCCCCAATGCCCAGGAAAACCCAGAGCCCCGACGCCGCACCGACCCTGCGGATTGAGTACCTGCCCCTGGATCAGCTGGCCCGCTGGCCCGGCAACCCGAAGGAGCACGCCGAGGGCGCCATTGCCGCCAGCATCAGCCGCTTCGGGTTCCGCGACCCCCTGGCGATCGACGAGGCCAGCGGGCGCCTGATCGCCGGCCACGGCCGCCTCAGCGTGCTGGAGCGAGCGCACGCGGCCGGGCAGCCCGCGCCGCAATTCGTGCAGGTGCGCGAGGACGGCATGTGGCTGGTGCCCGTCACGCGCGGCGGCTCGTTTGCCGATCGGGACGAGGCCAGCGCCTACCTGATCGCCCACAACCGCACTGGCGAGCTGGGCGGCTGGAATGACGAGCTGCTGGCCGGGATGCTGGGCAGCCTGGACGACGCCCTGCGCTCAGTGGCCGGGTTTGATTTGGACGGTTTCCTGCAGGAACAGACCGCCGCCGCCGCGAGTGTCCAGTTGCCACCCCCGCCGCCCAGCGAGTTCCTGAACGACCTGATCACGCCCAGCGCGCCGCCTGCTGCGCCCCCACCGGCTGCCGACACGGTGGCCACGCCCGCCGCTCCAGCAGCGCCCGGTGCCGTGGTGGCCCCCGAAGCCCCGCCGGCCCCCGCTGCGCCCAGCATCACGTCCCCGCCCGCCCAGGGCGCCGAGGAGTACGTGCAGCTGGCGTTCGTGTTGCCGGTCAGCGAGCGCGCGGAGGTCACGGCCGCCATCAAGCACGCCAAAGGCCACTTCGGCGCCGAGACCAGCCCGGCGGCCTTCATGGCGATCATCCGCGCGTATGCCCAGCAGCACGGGGTGGGCGCATGACCGGCGAGCGCCTGAAGCACCACGCGGACGACGAGAACGAAATCCACGACGTGGCCACCTTCCAGGATCCGGCCCGCAACGTGGTGACGCCCGTGCTCCAGCTGCCGCCCGAACTGGCCCTGCCCATCGTTGAAGCGCTTGCAGGCCTCGTGCGCGCCGCCCACGTGGCGCCCGTGGCCCTGGCGCCCGACGAGGACGGCATCACGCGCGCCCAGACCTTCGAAGAGGGCGACGTGTACATGCTGGAAAAGCCCTTTGACGGCTACTTCTCCAGCCGGTACCTGATGGACTTCTATGACGTGACCGAGCGCGGGATCTGCAGTCGGATGCATCTGCACACGGGGCTCAGGTTCGTGCGCATGATGACCGGCCCGGGCACCACCATCCGCGTGGGCAGTCTCTCCCCCTTCGTGGTGACCGACGTGCCGGGCGTCACGCCCTTCGCGCCCGAGCAGTTCACCGACGCCCTGCCAGATCTGCCAGAGGGCGTGCAGCGCACCCGGTACAACCTCGTGGTGCCGGAGAACAGCTTCGTGGACATGCAGATTCCGCGCGGGGTCAGCCACCAGTTCAACGCGATTGGGCCTCATGCCGTCATTGACAGCGTTCACCCTGAGGAGAGCATCGAGGTGTTCCGCGAGCGCATGAGCGGCTTCCGGATGATGGCCCAGACCATCTTCCTGACCGAGGACCGGCCCGACGTGGCCAGCTGCACGGGGGACGCATGACGGCCGCCCTGATTCCCCGCAAGCAGATCTCGGGGCAGCAGGCCTGGCACGATGCCTGGGCGAACGTCGAGCAGGTGTTTCCTGCCCCGCGCCTGGACGCCCTGGTGGCCCGCACGCTGGAGGAAATGACGGTGCAGCTGCACGGGAAGCGCGCCGCCTTCGCGTGGTCTGGGGGCAAAGACAGCCTCGTGATCGAGTGGCTGTGCGCGCAGCTCGGCGTGCAGGCCTGCGTGTTTGCCATGACCAACTTGGAGTACCCGGAGTTCCTGGCCTGGGTCACCGACCACATGCCGCCCCTCCTGCAGGTGATCAACACGGGGCAGGACCTCGCGTGGCTGCGCGGCCAGCCGCGCCTGCTGTTCCCGCAGACGCCGCAGGACAACGCCCGCTGGTTCCGACTGGTGCAGCACACGGCCCAGAAGCGGTACTTCGGGCAGCACCGCCTCGACGTCCTGGTGCTCGGCCGCCGGCACGCGGAGGGGAACCACTGCGGCCCGGGCGGCGTGTACACCAACCGCGAGGGCGTCACGCGCTACAGCCCCATCCGCGACTGGCCGCACGAAGCAGTCCTCGCGCTCCTGAAACGCGAAGGCTACAGCCTGCCGCCCATTTACGGGTACCCGCGTGGCTGGCAGGTGGGCACCGGCAACTGGGCGCAGCGCCTGTACACGTCCTCGCCGGAACAGGGCTGGGACGAAACCTGGCAGATCGACCCGGCCATCGTGCACGAGGCCGCCCGGGTGCTGCCCCAGGCCCAGGCGTACCTCCAGCGCCGGGGGGTGGCCTGATGTGCGGCCTCTATGGCTTCCACAGCCGCGGCCGCCCGCCGCAGGCGGACCTGCTGCGCGCCCTGGCCGGGCTGGCTGGCACCCGGGGCCCCCACGCCCACGGGCACGCGAACCAGGGCGTGCGCCACGTCGCACTGGGCGCCCTGCGGCCCGAGGGGGTGGCCGGCGTGACCGGCAGCGTCATCGGGCACGCGCGCATGGCCACCGCTGGCCACTACCAGGACCTCGCAGCCGCCCAGCCCCTGCAGGCAGGCCGCCTGTTCCTGGCCCATAACGGCACCGTGCCCGGCCACGAGCTGCTGGCCGCCGCGCACGGCCTGACGTTGGCCACCGGCAGTGACAGCGAGGTCCTCGCGCAGCTGCTCGCCCAGGCCGGCACGCTGGCCGGACAAGCAGCAGTACTCGAGGCGCTGACCCCAGGGCTGCCGCTCGCGCTGCTGGCCCTGGAGGGTGACACGCTCACCTCTGCCCGGCGTGGCCACCCGCTGCACGTCCGGCGCGCCCCCGAAGGCACGTACCTGTGCAGCCTGCCCTTTGCGGGCAGTGAACCTCTGCCCGACGCCACGGTCTGGCACTTCGGACCCCAGGGCGAGGCCTCGCACGCGCTGGCCACCACGGCGGACCTGCGCCGCAACCAGGGAGGCCCCGCATGGACCCCCTGAGCCAGCAGGCCATGCGCGAGGCGCTGGGCATCGCGGCCCCCGCCGAGGGCCTCAAGCCCTTCCGGTACAACCCCGCCAATAGCCGCCTGAAGTCGGCCGAGACAGACGAGGACGTGCTGACCCTGGCCCGCGCCCGGATCCGGCACATCTTCGAGCTGTTCGACCACGTGAGTGTGTCCTTCTCGGGGGGCAAGGATTCGACGATCGTGCTGAACCTGGCGCTGGAGGCGGCCCGCGAACTCGGCCGCACGCCGCTGGAAGTCGTGTTCTGGGATGAGGAGTGCATTTACACCGAGAACATCGACTACGTGCGCCGCGTGGCCGCCGACCCGGACGTGCTGCTGAAGTGGCTGTGCATCCCGGTCAAGCACCGCAACGCCTGTTCCAGCGAGTCGCCTGTCTGGTACCCCTGGGCGCCCGAGGACCGCCACCTGTGGGTGCGCGACCTGCCGCCCGAGGCCATCACCAGCCTGCCGGGCTACGACCCTGCGGACCCGGCCGCGCGCCTCAGCATCCCGGAGCTGTCGGGGCTGCTGTTCCCGCCGCACCTGGGCAACTGCGTGCAGCTGCTGGGCATCCGCGCCGACGAGTCCCTGATTCGCCGGGCAGCCGTCAGTCGCCGGGTCGAAGACAACTACATCATCAAGGACTCGGGCGGCTATGGCGGTGCGGACAACGTGCAGCACGCTGGCAACGTCTATAAGGCGTATCCCATCTACGACTGGCGCACGGACGACGTGTGGCTGGCGCCCAAGCTGCTGGGCTGGGATTACTGCCGGGTGTACGACCTGCTGGACCAGATCGGCTTCACGCCGGGCAAGCAGCGCCTCGCGCCGCCCTTTGGCGAGGAGCCCATGCAGCGCCTCGACCAGTACCACCAGTGCGAGCCCGCCCTGTGGGACCGCATGCTCTCCCGCGTGCCGGGCGCCCAGACGGCCAAGCGGTACAGCCGCACCGAGCTGTACGCCTTCGGGGACGTGCCGGACAAACCGCCGGGCATCACGTACGAGGCGTGGCTGCGTGACCTCGTCCAGGCGAATTTCCCGCCCAAGGAACAAGTCCAGGTCAGCAAGGCGATCAGAGCCCACCTCCGGATGCACTACCGGAAAACGGCAGACATGCTCGCCCCCACCGTCGCCCACCCCCTGACGGGTTACGACTGGGCGTTCTTCGTGAAGATGGCCGTGCGCGGCAACTTCAAGGGCCGCCGCCAACCGCGCATCGGCCGCAAAACCGAGGCCGAGTTCGCGGCCGCCACCGCCAAGTACCGCGCCGACCTCCAGCCCTACCTGCAGGAACTGGCTGAGATCCGCGCCCTCACAGGAGAGACCGAATGAAGCGAGGCCGCGACGCGCAGCCCCTGAGCCGCATTGAGTGGGTCCACCGCGACGACCTGCACGCCAACGGCTACAACCCCAACCACGTCGCCAAGCCGGAACTGGAGCTGCTGAAGGTCAGCATTCTCGAAGACGGCTGGACCCAGCCCATCGTGGCCCGCCCCGACGGCGAGATCGTGGACGGCTTCCACCGCTGGACGTGCAGCGGCGACCCCCGCCTGTACGCCCTCACAGACGGCTACGTGCCCGTGGTGCGTCTGGAGCCGCCCGCCACCGGAGACCAGATGCTCAGCACCATCCGGCACAACCGCGCCCGGGGCGAGCACGGCGTGCTGCCCATGGCGGCTATCGTGCGCCGCCTCAGGGATGAAGAGGGCCTGACCGTGGAAGAGGTCATGGTCCGGTGTGGCATGGAGCGCGAGGAAGTCACCCGCCTGTACGACCGGGGCGGGATGACAGAGCGGGGCACGGTGGGCAAGGCCGAGTTCAGCAAGGGCTGGACGCCCACGCGATAAGCTCGGTCCATGACGCGTGCGCTGTTCGAAGCCGTAACCCAGCAGCCAGACCAGAACAGCCAACTTGCTGTCCTGCAGGAGTATGTGGAGCGGAATGCAGATCCTAAGCATTTCGCGCACATCCTCGAACAAGCCGATTGGGACGTCTTCTTTCAGCCAGAAACTGAGACCGTCGTTTTTCGCCTGAAACTGCGACGCTCCCCGCCGATCAAGGGTCTTGCGGTCGCCATTGACATTGATGATCTAGGCGTGATGCCGGAGCCGCGGTTTGTACACATGGTGGGCAATATCTTCTTGAAGCACTTGGAAAATGGCCTGCCGCTCCGCGCACGAGGCGCCGCTTATCACACCGTCTTTGTGGAGAATTGACTTCAGACGCTTGATACCCTGAGGGCATGGACACTGACCTGCAAGAGAGTCCCTCCGGCGCTTTCCTCCGTCTTCCCAATGGCGAGTGGGTTCGTGCAGCTGCAGTCGAGTCCCTGAGCTTTGAACGTGGAGACAATGAAGGCCGCACGCAGGCCTACCTGCTGACCACGACGGGGCAAAAGCATTACGTGTACGAAGACCCCGAAGAACACGACGACACACTTGAACGGTTGCAGCGGCTGGCTGCGCAGCTTGACCGAATGCTCAACTCGTTCAACGCTCCTCAGCGCTAAATCTGCTTCCCTCGCTCGCCCCACTTCGGTGGGGCTTTTTCATGCCCATAGGAGGTGATCAACCATGCCCAGCCCCGCCAAGCCCCGCAAGCCCGTGGCCAAGCGCCCCCCGCCCCCTCAGGCACCCACAACGGCCGCCACGAAGAAAGAAAAGTCCAAGAAGGACCGCCGCCGCAGCGGGGCGAAGCCCCAGGAAGACAAGCGCGTCAAGCACGACTGGCTGGCTATCCGCCGCGAATACATACGCGGAGAAGACGCCGTCACACTGGCCACCCTCGCCGACAAACCTGGTGCACCGAGCCTGAGGCAGATTGAACGCCGTTCCAGCGAAGAAGACTGGCCCGAGCTTCGGCTGCAGATGCGTCGGGAAGTTGACGGTCGTTTGAGGGCCGCTGACCTCGACATGAAGACCGAGGTGCGGCGGCGCCAGCTGAAGATCGGCACGGCGCTGACCACGCTGGGCGTGCAGGGCATGGCCCACCAGAAACCCGAAGAGATGGACATGCTCGACGTGGCGCGCGCCATCAAGATCGGGACGGATCTGGAGCGCAAGGCCCTGGGCATGGAAGAGCTCAACGTAAACCTTCGGGGCATCAAGTCCCCCGAGGATCTCGACAAGCTGGGCGAGGCCGCGCTCTGGCAGTTGGCGGCCATGCTGCCGCCAGAGGATGAAAATGACGATGACTTTTGACAAATCGGACGATCAGGCGCAGGTGCGTGCGCTGGCGCAGGTGAAGCCTGAGGACCTGACGACCATGGACGTGGAACAACTGACCGCACTGGGCAGGCAGCTGGAGCAGAGAGCGCGTCAGCTGGAAGAACAGCAGGGCACCCTGCCTGCCCCAGAGGCTCAGCCATGACCAAACAGTCCACCGGCCGCCTGCCGGGCTGGTTGAACCGCAGCGCCGTCATTCAGGCCATTGCCCGGCGCCGCCTGCGGGACGCCGGCAAGCTGAAGACGCAGCAGCCGACGCGGGATGAGCAGGCAAAGTGGCGGGAACGCTACGGCCACGACCTGATCGGCTTCTGCGAACGCGTGCTGGGCATGACGCCCTGGAAAGGCGTGAACGGCCACCCGGGACAGTACGAGATCCTGCAGGCGATTCAGGAGAGCGTGACTCGCCAGCTGGCCGGCGAGCAGGCCGTGCCCTACGTGTTCGTGATCGAGGCGGCGCACGGCGTGGGGAAAACGTACGGCATCGGTGCGCCGGTGATGATCTGGTTCTATCGGTGCTTCGGCCCCTGCGTGGTGCAGTCCACGGCGAACACCAACGACCAGGTGCGCGACACGCTCTGGAAGAACATCCGCATGCACGTCGCCAGCGCCCTGATGCGCCGCCGCAACGTCATGCCCGGCCTGATGCCCAAAGACATGCGCGCCGAACAGTCGGCCGACCACTTCGCCATGGGCTTCGTGACCAACGACGCGGGCGGCACCGGCACCGAGCGCGTGCAGGGCCAGCACAACGACTTCCACCTCTGGGTCTTCGAAGAGGCGGAGGGCATCGCGGAATTTATGTATGACGCGGCGAAGCGCCAGTTCACGGGCAACACGGTGCGCCTGTGGCTGCTGTACGCCAACCCCAAGACGAGCACCAGCGCCTTCCAGGAAATGATGCGCCACCCCCTGGCCCAGGTGTTCCGGCTGTCCCTCATCAACTTCCCGAACGTCTGGAACGGCACGTCAGAGGTGCCGGGCGGCACCATGCGCAGCGTCTTCAACGAGATGATCGAAGACCAGCGCACCTTCGGCTGCGAGGTGGTGCCCAAGATGGATGAGGCCCGCCACACGTTCGTCGTGCCCTGGGATGTCCCCAAGGCGGGCGGCGGCTTCCACCCAGCCGGCACGGTCTTTGCCCCCAAGCGCGGCTTCCTGTACGGCGCCCTGGGCATTCCGCCCACGGGCGGCGGCGGCGACACCTTCATCAGCGCGGGCCGCTTCGACGCCTGCGTGACCCGTGAGGTCACACCTGTGCCCGACTTCCAGGTCATGCCCCCGCTGGGGCTGGGGCTCACGGTGCAGGACCTGTTCCCCCATCTGGACCCCACCACCCTGGACCCGGGCATCACCCACCGGGCACAGGGTCACGAGGTGCGGGTGATTTGGAGCGCGCAGATCGGTGTGGACTGCGGGCGCTACGGCGACGACGCGGGCACCATCTACAGCTTGGCGCGGCGGATCCTGCGCTTTGAGGAGGCCATTCAGGGCGCCCAGGAACTCGACGCCATGACGCGCACCGACCGCTACGTGCAGGCGGTGGCTAAGGCCGCCCGGCGACTGGCCGCCCAGGGCATCACGCGCCTGAGCATCCGCGTGGACGCCGGGTATGGCAGCGGCATCATTGACGGCCTGCGCAAACTCGAGGAGCTGGCTGCCCTCTTTCCGGACGGCTACGTGGTGCACGAGGTGCCTTTTGGCAGCGCGGCCACGGACGGCGATCAATACGCGAACCTCGTGACCGAGATGTACGCCCAGGCCGACGAGGTGCTGAGCGTCGTGCGCATCGAGCACCCGCCCCTGCTGCTCAAGCGCGACCTGACCGAACGCAAGTATGGGTACGTCACGCGCGGCGACCGCGACGTGCGCCAGCTGGAGAAAAAGCAGGTGTTCAAGAAACGGAGCAAGGGCCAGTCGCCCGACGACGGCGACGGCGCGGTGCTGGCTCTGGCGCCGGAGCGCTTGTTTAAGGACCGCACCCCGGACCTGACCAGCGCGATTGCTGCCCTGGCGGAACTGGAACTCGACGACCTGAACTGACCCAAGGAGGTGAACGATGCTGCTCTACGGCCCAGACGGTGAACCCATCACCGAAAGCAACAGCGAGACCACCCAGGGGGCCGGCCCCTGGTGGCACGAGGGCGCCCTGGGCGACAGCCTGCAGGGCGGCCCCCGGATTTATGGCCTTGACCGGGCGGCCACCCGGCGGCGCACCCGGCGCGCCTTCTTCACGAACCCGCTGTTCGGCGCGGCCGTGGAGATCGCGGTGGCCCTCCTGATCGGCGACGAATTCACGTACAGCCCCCTGAACGCGGACAAGACCGCGCAGCAGGCCCTGGCCGACCTGTGGGACACCAACGACCTCGGCCAGCTGATGAGTAACCGGCTGGTGACGGAATACCTGCTCGACGGCGAGCTGTGCGCGGTGTTTCCCCTCGAAGACCTGGGCGACCAACCCGCCCGCCTCGCCCACCTGGACATTGACCGGGGCGTGACCCTGAAGGCGGACGTGCTCCAGGGCGTCACGCAGGTGCGTGCCCCCAGCGGCAGCGGCGGTGAGCTCACCTGGGATGCCGGCGAGTTCGTGTGGACGGCCCACAACGCCCTGTGGAACGACGTGCGCGGCTGGCCGGTCGCCATGCGTGCTGTCGCGCCTGCTGAGGCCTACCTGAACCTGCTGGGCCACCGGCTCAACACCCACGACCTGCAGGGCCGCATTCTGGGCGTGCAGACCGTGTTCGTGGACCGCAAGGATCCGAACAGCCGGGCCATTTTCAACGAGAAGCGCGCGGCCTACCGCCGCCTCCCCAGCAAGGGCGGGGTCCTCACGCTGGCCAAGGTGCTGGCCGACGACGGCAAGACCGTGATCAGCGACGAGATCAACTTCAACACCCCCGCCTCGGGCGCCGCCAACGCCCAGCACGACGCCCGGGCGTTCGTGCGCCTGACCGCCCTGTGCCTGCTGGGCCTGCCCGAGCACTACATGGGCGAGGGCGGGACCGTGACGCGCACCACGGCCGACAGCATGACCCTGCCGGCCATCCGGAGCGTGCTGCGCATCCACGCGGCGCTGCGCTCGCACCTGGACCGGATCTACCGCGCGGACCTCGTGCGGCGGCATGGGCCAGAGCGGGTGTACACGGTGAGGACCTACGACGTGCGCGACGGGGGCCTGACCCGCGTGGAGAAGAAAAAGCGGGTCAAGGCCGGGCAAATCGAGGTGCCGTGGAGCTTCCCCACCATCTCGCAGGACACGCTGGACGAACGCATTCGCCGCGCGGAGGCCGCCCAGCGCCACAACTGGGCCAGTCCGCAGACGCTCAGCGCCTCGCTGGGCTTCGACACCGCCGAGGAGGTGCAGCGCCTGGCCGCCGCCGGGCAGCCCTTCGGGCGAAGCGGCACACCGCCGCCGCCGCCACCCGACCCGGAAGGAGGTGACAAGAATGCCGGATCCTAAACCTGAAGTGCGGGAACGCCACACGCTGCGCGAACCCGCCCCCGATGAACAGGGCCGCCCCACGCATGAAGCGGGCGGCCCTGAAGCGCCAGACCGCCGCCAGCGCGAGCAGCGCACCCGCCCCACCGTTCTGCGCGAGGAGCGCTAAAGGAGGCTCTATGCCCGACCAGCTGAACCGTTCGCCCTGCCCGCCCGCCCCCGAGCGTCCCCTGCCGCCTGGGCGCCTGCTGCTGCAGGAAAGCGTGACCACAGAGCACGGCATGCGCCTCACCGAGCAGCTGGGCCCCGACCGGGGGAACGCCTCGCTGCGCGAGGAAAAGCGCAACGGCGAGACGGTCACCCTCGTGGACGTCACGGTGGCCACCGCCGGGCGCGTCAACCGGAACAAGCGCTACTACTCGCGCGAGGTGTGGCAGGCGGCCATTGACGCCGCCCAGCCCGAGATTGAAGCCGGGCGCCTGTGGGGCCTGCTCGAGCACCCGAAAGACGGGTGGAACGACTGGGACCCCCTCAAGGGCCGCCTGGAAACCATCTGGGTGATCTACGAGAAGCTGTGGCTCGAAGGCGACGTGGTGAAAGCCACCGGCATCCTGATTGACGACCACGCCTCGGGGCAGACCATGCGCGCCCTGCTGAAGAAGAAAGTCGCCGTGGGCATCAGCAGCAACGGCACGGGCAGCGCCCAGTACCTGCCGGCCAAGGAAATCCCCGGCCTGCAGGGCTACCCCGACCCGGAAGAAACCATCTGCGTGATTCAGACGGACTTCCGGCTGCTGACCATTGATGCGGTCTCCGACCCTTCCGACCTGTCGGGCCTGGCCCGGCAGAAGGAAACCCACCGCCCGAAGGAGGGCAAGATGCACCCGAAACTGAAAGCACTGCTGGAACGCTTCCCCGGGCTCACGCTGGAGCAGATCAAGGCCCAGCACCAGACCGAGTACGCGGCGGCCATGATCGAAATGGCGGAAGCCGTGGCCCGCGAGGGGGCGCCCACGCCGGCCCCCGCCCCCACGCCGACCCCCACCCCTGCGCCCACCCCGGCCCCGAGCCCCACGCCGGCCAGCAACGTGGAGAACACGCTGGAGCGCACGGTGCTCGGCCTGACCAGCGAGCTGCAGCGCGAGCGCCGCGAGAAGGTCATCGAGAAGCGCACCAACATCGCCATCACGGCGCTGGAGGCCGCCGGGCTGCCCAAGGCACCGAAGGTCAAGGACATTGACCTCGACGCGCGCTTCCGCGACTCGCTGATCGCGGCCGCAACGGCCGCCAACAGCGACACCGAGGCCCAGGAACTCGTGGCCGAGATGATCGCCGAGCGCCGGGCGCTCATGCAGGGCGCGGCCCAGGAAGGCCAGCGCGGGCGGGGGGGCGGCCACATCAACCTGCCCGTGGGCGACAACAGCCGCGAGGACACCCGCCGCACCGACGAGGGCGTGCGCCGCATGGAGGGCGTGCGCTCGCGCGCCGGCCTGATCTGAAGCCTCCCCCCGGCCCCTGGCCCTCTCACCGCCCGCCCCTCTCGCCGGGGCGGGCGCCCTTACGGAGGCGAGCATGAAGAACAAAAAGCACCACGCCTACACTGGCGGCTCGGTCACCCTCGCCCTGCCCGTGCCTGCGGGCACCAAGAGCGGCCACATCGTCAAGCTCGGCAACGCCGGGTTCTACGGCATCGCCGCCACCGACGTGGTCAGCCCCGAGCAGGCCACGTCTGGTAAGCACCCCCAGGGCCTGATCGAAGGGCAGGCCAGCGTGTTCCTGCCGGGCATTGTGCTCACGGTGGGCGTGCCGGCCGCCGACGTGGCGGCCGTGGCCGACTTCGGCAAGGTGGACTGGGACGCCGGCACCAAGAAGTTTGTGGCCGCCGGCGCCGCCTTCGTCGGTTACAAGCTGGGCGCCACCACCATCGGCCTGCGCGCGAACTAAGCCGCCCCCCGGTTCCAGCCCTGGCCAGCCCGCCCCCCCGCGCGGCTGGCCCTTTTCCGTGCCTCACAAGGAGCCCCATGAGCATCAAAGACATTCGCCACGAGCTGGAGCGCGCGGCCGACCGCAAGATCATCCCCGAGCACCGCGTGGTGCCCCTGACCATCCTCACGGTGCTCGAAGCCGGCCAGCAGTCGTTCCACAAGGCGTACTACGGCGAAATTCTGGACAAGCAGATTGCCAGCGTGCGCGCCATGGACCACGTGGCGACCGACCTGGCGCTGGCCAAGGTGGAACACACCATCCAGGACCTGACCAAGGTGCGCCGCATGCACCAGGAAACGCACACCACCAGCGACTTCCCCCTGGCGCTGGCGCAGGCGCGCGACTTCGCGCAGCGGGACGCCTACACCCTGCCGGAAAGCGACCTGATTCAGTTCGCCTTCCGGCGCCCCGCCCCCAACTTCAAGCCCCTGAACGCCACGCGCCCGGGCGTGCTGAGCCACCGCTTCGCGCCCATCCGCCCCGAGGCCACGAACATTGAATACGCCAGTTTCTTCCAGACCGAAGAGGGCTACACGGTGTCCGACGTCGCCCTGGCGCTGGCCTTCACGTGGGAGATGTACGTCAACGACGACCTGGGCGCCTTTACCCAGGCGGCCGCGCAGCTGGGCGTGACCTTCCGCGCCACCCGTGCCTTCACCATCCTGGACGTGATTCTGCGCAAGGCGGGGCGTATTCCCCTGCAGAACGGCGAGCTGGGGCCGACCACGGAAAACCTGGACGAGATCGCCGAGTGGATGGCCCAGCGCGTGGACCCCACCACCGGCCGCCGCGTGGCGCGCAAGCCGTCCGATCTGTTCGTGGGGACCAAGTGGGAGCGCATGGCCCGCCGCAGCATGGAGAGCGAGTACCTCGTGCCCACGGGTGGCGCCGGTGGCCCGCTGGCCATGCGCGACAACCGCAACCCGGTCTACCAGATGGCGAACGTCCACCTGGAAGACATGATTGCCGACGTGCTTGAGGAGTTCCCCGAGCGCTACGCCGGCAAGGGCCTGAGCGCCGACGACTACATCGTCATGGCCAACGGGGCGCAGAAGCCCATCGAACTGGCCACCCTGAAGGGCTACGAGGGCGGACCCAAGACCTTCACCCGCATGGTGAACGTGGACGAAACCGACCTGGAAGGCGATTTCGACAACCGGGGCTTCGCCCTAAAGGTGCACGACGTGGTGGGCGCCGACCTGCGCGACCCCTACGCCGTGGCCATCGCCGCCGGCAACTGAGCGGCCCTCCGCCCGTTTCCCCACCACCCGCTTGACCCCCGCCCCAGGGCATGGGGCCCCCAGGAGCACCATGAACAACCTCATCACGCCCACTGGCCTGCGCATTGCAGGCCAGTGGCTCAAACCCGGCGACGCCGTGCCCGGCGACGTGCCGGGCTTCGACTACGAGAAGGCCGCCCGCAAGGGTCTGCTGAAAGACACGGAGGGCGGCGAGATCCGCAACCTGTCGGCCGAGCAGCCGGTGCCCGAGCCGGTGGCCCAGGCGGTGCACAAGGCCCTGACGGGCGAACGCACCTACACGTACGAAGAATTCAGCCGCGTGCAACAGGACCGCGACGCGCTTCAGCGCCAGCTGGACGCCGAGCAGCGGACCACCACGCGCCTGCGGGGCGAGCTCACCGACGCCCAGGCGAAGGCCGCCGACCCAGCCGACGCGGCAGCGCTGGCCGAGTACCGGGACGTGGTGGGCGACCTCCTGTCCAGCACGTTCCCGGCACGCAAGGTGCTGTTCGAGAACGGGTATTACACGGCGGACAGCGTGCGGTATGCCGACGACGAGGCGCTGCTGGCCGTGAGGGGCATTGCGGACGCCACGCTGGCCGAAATTCGCAAGCTGGCGCCCCACCCGGCCGACGAGCCCCAGGGGTAAGCGGTGGCGGCCCCGGAACCCCTGCCCGAGGAGGTGCAAGACGAACTCGAAGTCCTGGTGGGGCCCGACGCCTGGACCTACCACGAGGCCCTGACCACGGGGCGGGTGGACGTCGCGCGCGCCTACCGCGTGCGCCGGGACGTGCAGCTGGTGGCGGCCGACGTGCTGACCGCCGCTGCCGCCGCCGCCCAGGGCGTGGCCGCCGGGCAGGCCGAAGGGAAGGTCAAGCGCTTCCGCATTGAGGGCAAGTACGAGGAGGAGTACTTCCCCAGCACCTCGGTGGACGGCGCGGCCGCCGCCCGCTGGCTGGCCCTGGCCGAGACCTACCGGCTGGCCGTGGCCGCCCGGCCGACCTCCCTGCAGGCCTTCATGCCCAGCGTGGACCCCTGGGGCGTGGAGCCGTGAGCCGCCTGGAGGACATCCGGGCGCGCGTGCAGGGCCGGCTGCGCGCCAAGGCGGACCTCATGTACCCCGAGACGCTCACCTTCCGCCTGGGCCCGCACGAATGGAAGGACGTGCGGTGCAGCGTGGTGGACAAGCAGCTGCTCAAGCCCGACGCCCTGGCCCGGCTGCAGGCGGTGGCCACCGACCAGCGGCTCAGCGTGCTCCAGCTGCGCGTGGTGGACGTTCATCCCGACGACACGGTGCCCTTTCCCGGGGCCAGCACCCCATTCCAGGGCGGCACGCTGGAGATCCTGGAATGGAGTGACCCCGACCCCTACACGGGGCTGCGCGTGGGCACGGCTGTGAAGCGGGACCCATGACCAGCATCCCCGAACACCTGCGCGCCCTGCTGGTGGCGGCCCTGCCCGCGCGAACCCGCGTGCTGCTGCCCGAACAGGCGCAGGAACCCCTGCGCGCGGCCGCCGTGGACGCCCAGGGGCGTCCTTCAGTGGATGCGGCGGCCGCGCGTGGCCTGGGCGCCTACCTCACCCAGTACCCTGCCGGGTTCGTGCAGATCGAGCTGCCGCAGGGCATCACGAGTGACGGCGTGCAGGCCGTGTTCTGGGTGGCGGTGGCCACGCTCGCGCCCACCGCTGAAGCCTGCGGCGTCCTGGGCGCCGCCGTGCACGAAGCGCTGAACGGCACTCCCCTGGAGCCTGGCCCCTGTCCTGAAGTCACGCCGTCCGAGCCCGCGCTCATGCAGACCGGCGCGTGGCTTCGGCGGCCCACCTATCAAGTCCTCACCATTGCGGGCAGCGTCGCTGCCCCCTAGGAGCCCCCATGCTCGTCACCAAGAACACCGCGACCGCTCGCCTGTCGGCCAACCTGACCAAGGAAGGCCGGCAGGCCCTTTTCAGCCCTCTGGAAGACTTCGGCACCGTGCTGACCGCCGATGAATGGGCCGATCTGGGCCTGTTTCCACCCGCTGAAAAGCTGGCGATCACGACCAACATCAGCAGCACGGACATCAAGGCCCAGGACCCCGAGGGTGGGCCGGACCTGACGCTGGCCACCGACGTGACGGACGTGACCGCCACGTACGACAACATTCCCATCCTGACGCCCGACGCCCTGGTGCGGGCGCTGCACGTGGGCAGCATGCCCACGGCCATGGCGGGTGCGCTGGCCGGGGCCACCATCAGCCCCTTCGCCCCGGGCGCGAGCATCATGGGCCGCTTTATCCTCATTCGGCGACACAAGGGGGCGGGCGACCCCATCTTCAAGGTGTACTGGCACCCGCGCTTCGCCCTGCAGAACAACGGCGAGGGTGACAGCCAGGGCAAGGACACCCTTCAGTTTCGGGGGGCCGTGCGCTCGTTTATTGATCAGGACAAGCTGCCGGCGGAGCTGCAGGCCTACAAACCACAGGTGGCACCCCTCGGCGCGATCATCACTGTGCCGCGCAGCAAGCTCGACGCGCTGCTGGACATTCTGAAAGGCGCGGCCAAGCTCGACGCCGTGGCGCCCGCACCCTAATCCCGTACCCTTCCCTGCCCCCACGCCCACTTTCGGGGGCAGGGTCATAACACCAGAATTCCTATTTTCCGGAGGCCTGCATGCTGCTGCCCGTGCGCGAACACGTACACCTGTCCCGCGGCGTGGTCACGCTGGCCGCGTGGCCCGCCACCCTGGCCGACGCCCACCTGATGGACCTCCTCACGCTGTCTGCGACCCTCGTGCACCTGCAATCGGAGTGGCACGCCTACACCCGCCAGGACGTTGAGTCCCCCATTTGGGCGACCTTCTGGCGGCTGGTGCAGGCCAGCCTTGTGCCGGGCAGCCGCCTGCCCCGGCCCATCACCTGGGCGGACCGGCTGCTGCTGCTGGACGCCATGTGGCGGCTGAATGATCTGGAGGATGTGCAGGGAAAACTGATGGCCCTGGCACAGCGAAGCCTGAACCTGACGCAGAGGGTGAAGAAGGCGACAACGAGCCAGGGCCCGACGACACCACACTTGATGAACTGATCGTGCGTGAGTATGGCGCTGCGGCCTACGCCTCAGTCATCGTGTGGCCCTACCGGCTGATTCTCCGGGGCATCGAGATTGAGCGGCAGCGCGAGGCCGCCCACAACCTCGCCCGGTTGCGCCTGCAGGCGGTGGCCGATGGCCTGGACCAGGGCCGGGAGTACGTGCCGGATCCCAACGACCCGGCCCCTACGTCCACGGCCCATTACACCCTCAAGCCATACCTGACGACCCTGGAGCAGTTGGATGAGGCCGCGCACCCCTGGCGCTACACGCTGGAGATGCGCATTCGCCGGCGCGAGCGGGAAGAGGCCGCCGCGTTCGATGAACTGGAGCGCGCCATTGGGAGGCTACCCGCATGATGGACTTCGACCTGGACCTGCGCGACCTGACCGACACGGTGACCAAGCTGATCAGCGCGTGCGACAGTCTGCCGGAGATTGCCGCGCAGGTGGAAAAGGAAGCGCTGGGGCACGCGATTCTGGGCGCCCGGCGCAACATCTACGACACCGTCGAGCCAGAGCACTACCAGCGCACCGAGGACTACCTGCGCGGCCTGCACGCGAAGGGCCAGGCCACCCTCAACACGGCCAGCGTCCGCGTCTGGAACGACGTGGCGTACGCGGCCGTGGTGGAAGCAGGACAGGAGGGCATGAGCCTGGCCATGCTGCAGCAGCTGGCAGCCATGCAGACGGATCCGTCTCAGCCTCTCACCCTGGGGCGCAGCGGCCGCCGCTGGCAGGTTGCGGCGCCCGTGATCACCGGCGCGCAGGCCTACGCCCGGTACCGCCTCGTGCAGCTGTTCACCCAGAAGGTGCAGCAGGCGCTTCGGTAAGGTCTACACCTCGCAGAGGAAGAGGGCGTTGTTCGTGGTGACCACGAACAACGCTTTGGGCCCCTTCAGCGCAAACGCCGCGCCATTGTCCGAGGCCTGCAGACTGGTGCGCTCGAAGCCCTGGGTCTGCACGGCCGTATTGACCGCGTCCAGCGCCGCCACATCGTCATCAAGGAGGTACAGCTCCTGATTGGTGGTGCACGGCAGGTTGAAGTCCCGAGCCAGATTGAGCGACGTGGTCAGCACGATCTCCCGGTTTTCGCCACTGGGAAACGCGCTCGCGCCGGGCAGGGCCGCGCCCAGCAGGGCCGAGGAGACCGTGCTGGGCGCGGGGAGGGTGGCCGGTTTTGACCGCATCAGCCCCAGCCCGTAGTACCCGGCTGCACCGAGCGCCGCCACGATGACCACCAGCCCCAGGCAGCCGGTCGCTGCACTGGGCTCCGCTTTTTGCTGCGTCATTTTTCAACCGTACACCGCGCCCAGCACCAGGAGGTGCCAATATGCCCCAGCCCGACTTGAACAGCAGGGCATCTCTCAACGTCAGCGATTTTCGCAAGGGCGCGCAGAGCATGCTCACCGACCTCCGCGCCATCCACGAGATGGCCAAGAAGATCGGCACCATTCGCATCACGGCCGACCTGTCTGCCGGAAAGGACATTCAGCGCACCACGGCGTCCGTGCGGGCAGCCCTGAGCACCATGGTGCCCACCGATATGCAAGACCGTATCAGCGGCCTGTTTGGCGGCTTCGACACCGGCCTGAAAAGCGCAAAGGCCAGCGCAGGCGCCTTCCAGGCCGAGGCGCAGGCGGTGCGCGCGCAGATCAACCAGCTCAGCAACGCCGTAGACATCACGCGCCGGCGGTTTCAGCAGGGCCTGGGCGAAGCCACACCCGAGGAAGTGGCTGAACTGACCCGCGAGATGAACCGCCTGACCGATGAACTCAATCAGGTGGGCGTGACCGCCAAGCGCGTCTTTGGCGAGTACAGCAACGAGATGAAGGCCGTCGAGCAGGCCAACGCCCGCGCGCAGACGACGGCGGCGGCCGCCCGGGGCGAGATCTCGCGCTTAGGATTGGCGTCGCAGGTCAAGCTGGGGGCCGGTGAAGCCCTGGCCCAGTACGGGGCGCAGGCGAACGTCACGGCGTTCAACCTGTTCAATCTGACGAAGGCGACGGACAACGCCCGCATTGCCAGCGGCCTGTTTGACAAGACCGTGCAGAAGACCGGCCAGAGCACCGCCGTCGCCGAGAAAGCCGTGGACGCCCTGCAGGACAAGCTGGGCGTTACCGAGGACGCGGCGCGCGAGGGCATCCGGGGCCTGCTGCGCCAGGAATTCACGTTGCAGCAGGCGAACAAGGCCCTGATCGGTGCGGGGGCCAGCGCGATTGCGGCGGGGAAAAGCGCGCAGGAGGGCATGTCGGCCTTCGTGGACGCCATCACCAGCGGCACCTCGGCGCGTCTAAACGAGGTTGGAATCTCAGAAAACTTGAGCACCTTCCTGCAGAAGGAAGCCACGATGCGCAAGACCAACGTGGACGCCCTGGACAAACAGGCCCGTGCCGCTGCCGCCCTGAACCTGATCACCACGGCGACCAACGATGAAGTCGAGGACCTGGAGGCGCTGCTGGGCGGCGTGACCGGCAACATGAGCGCCGCCACCCGCGAATTCAGCGAGGCGTCGAAGACCATGGGGCAGGCCTTTATCCCCGTGGTGACGAACGGCATCCGCGTGGCCACCCGGTTCTTGGACGTGTTCAATGCCATGCCGCCCGTGGTGCAGAACGCCACCGCCCTGCTGCTGGCATCCACCGTGGCGCTGGGCCTGCTGGCGACGCCCGTGGCGTCCCTGGTCACCCTGTGGCAGGGCCTGACGGCCAGCATGGCCTCCCGCGCGGCCGCCCAGGGGGTGGAAGCTCTGGCGGCCGGCACAGCGGGCCTGAACCGCGTCACCATGATTCAAAAGGTGCTGCTGACCGAGGTGTCGGTGCTGTTCACCCGGGCCAAGGTGCAGGCGGTAACGTACGCCGGGGGCCTGTCTCTCGGGGCGACGGCCAGCAACGTCTTCTCGGCGGCCACCACGCGCGCCTCGGTGGCGCTGGGCGTCTTCACAAAGGCCATCAGCGTGTACACCATCGCCGCGACGGCCGCGCTGGCCCTAGGGCTGTACTGGGCTGATCAGGTCAAGAAGACAACCGAGATCTACGCCCAGGCGGACGAAGCGAGCATGAAGTCGTTTAACGCCATGCAGGCGCGCATCACCCAGCTTGCCAAGAGTGGCAACGAACTGGACCGGGCCCGGGCCCGGTACTTGATCACCCAGCAGGCGCTGATGCAGGCGCAGGAAGCGCCCATCGTGGGCACCAACTTCTTCACCGGCGAGCGCATCTACGGCAAGGTGGACGAGGCCCGGGTGAAGAAACTGCAGGGCGACCTGGTGGCCGCAAAGGATGAGGTGACCCGGCTGTACACCGAGGCCCAGCGCCGCGGCCAGCTGAACCTGAAGCTCACCCAGGACCAGACCAAGGCCGTCAAGGAACTGACCAAGACCCTGGAAGGGCGCCAGTTCGACCTGAAGATCGAGGGGCTCAGCGAGATGGGCGCCGACCTCGCCCGACTGGGCAAGGAATTTGACGATCTGAAGATCAAGTTCAAGGCCCCGTTCACCGTGAACGGGAAGTTGATGGATCCGGCGCAGACGCCGGCGCTGCGCCAGGGGCTCGCCCAGATTGACACCCAGCGGCTGGCTGAAGAGGCCGCTGTGCGCGCGAAATACGCGCGTGAGGCCGCCGCCGCCGCCCGCAAAGCGGCGCTGGACACGCAGTCGGCGGAAATTGAGGCCATGCGCGACGGGGCGGCCAAGCGCACGGCCGAGCGCCGGGCCGAGATTGCCCAGATCCAGCAGGCGGCAAAGGAGGAAGCCGCCCGCTACGCCGACTTCCCGAAGCAGAAGGCCGCCATCGAATCCGAGGCCCGGCGCACGATTGCGGCCAAGCGCAAGCTGTGGGCGCGTGAAGACCAGGACCTCAGCAAAGAGGAGGCCAAGAAAGCCCAGGAGCAGGCGGCCACCACTGCCGCGCGCATTCTGGAGGCCGAGCAGGCCGCGCAAACCTCCCAGATTGCCGCCATGGCCGATGGGCGTGCCAAGAAGGAAGCGCAGCGCCAGGCGGAACTGGATGAGCTGAAGGCCAGCATCGCGCAGAAGGTGGCGGCCCTGGCCGACGACCCCGAGGCCCAGGCCGCGCAGCGCGCCTCGGGGGAAACCCAGGTGGCCGCCAAGCTGATCGAGCAAGCCCGGCAGCGCGCGCAGGAGGAGCGCGACGCCCAGCAGCAGGTCACCGAGGCCCGGCGCGCGGCCCGTGAAGCCGAGTTGGCCGCCATCAAGGATGAGGGGCAGCGCGTCCGCGCGCAGCGCGAGCTGGAGGTGGAGGATTACCGGGCCGCCGTGCAGCGCCGCCTCGACGCCCTCAAGGGGTACCCCGAGAAGCAAGCGGCGGTGCTGGCCGCCGCCCGCACCCAAACCCAGGCCCTGGAACGGCGCTGGGCCCAGGAAGATGTGGAGCGTGCCAAGGCCACGGCCCAGCGTGTCGCGGACGCTTGGCTCAAGGCCCAGGGCGCACAGTTCCAGGCCCAGGAGGCCACCCGGGACGCCGAGGCGGCCGGCTTTGAGCTGCGCCTCTCCCGGCAGCTGGCTGCCGCCCAGGGCAACGCCCTGCGGGTGGCGAAACTGGAGGCGGGTGCGGTGCAGGAACGGGCCCGGCTGGCTGAAAACGCGGCCAAGGCCCGCTACGACAATGAACGCAAGACGCTGCGCACCAACCTGGACCGCGCGCTCGCCGACGAGAAGCTCACGGCCAGCGAGCGCCGGGCCCTGTGGGCGGCCTACTACGCCGACCTGAATCAGCTGGCCGCCGCTTTCCAGGCCGATGAACGCAAGCGGCAGCAGCAGCGGGAACAGGAGGAGCGCGAGGCGGCCGCGCGGCTCGCCCTGCTGCCGGCGCGGCAGGCCCTGCAGGGGGCCGACACCCGGGTGAGGGAAGCCGAGTGGCGCCGCGAGCTGGCAGTGGGCACCCAGGCGCAGCTGGAGGCGGACGCTGACCTGTACCGGTCTCACCGCGAACGGCTCGCCGCCCTGCAGCAGATCCTCGCCACCACCCAGGCCCAGAACCGGCCCCAGGAGGAACAGAAGAAAGCGGCCGACGACGTGGCCGAAGCCCAGCACCAGATCGCGCTGGACATGAAGGCCCAACTCGACACCGCCCGCCAGCTGAGTCGGGAGGCCTACCAGCGCCGGCAGGATGAAACCGCCTACGCGGAGGCCACCGCGCGCACCGACGCCCAGGTGCTCGACGCCCGGCTGGCCCGACTGGGCAACATGCAGGCGCGACTCGCGGAGCTGGCCGGGCAGCTGACCACCCTGCCAGCCGGGCAAGAGCGGGACGGGGTGCTGCAGGAATGGCGCCAGACCTCTCAGGAGATCCTGACCCTGCAGGGCCAGATCGCTGCCATGCCCACCCAGGCAGAGCAGCGCCGCGTGGCGCTCTTGCAGGCCCAGCGCGCGCTGCTGCTGGAACAGGTGGGCTTGGGTGACGACCGGGTGGCCCAGGCCCAGCAGGCGGTGATCACCGCCGAGGAGGAGGTGCGGCAGGCCGAGCAGCGCCTGGGGCTGGCCCGCACGGAAGCCGAGCTGGACACCGCCAGAACCGAATTGACCCAGAAGCGCACGGCCGCCCTGGCCGCCGAACGCGACCTGGTCAAGGCCCGCAACGACGAGGAGAACCGGGCGCTCGACGTGCGTGAAGCCCAGGCGCGCGCGCTGCTGCAGCTCCGGGATCTGGGGGACGACGCGCTGGCCACCGCGCAGCTGGACCTGGATCTCACCCGCCAGAAACTGGCGCTGGTGGGCGGGCAACTGGCCCGGGGTGGCCTGGGGACAGGCGACACCCTGGCCCTGCAGAAACAGCAGATTGAGCTGCTGGGGCAGCAGGCGCAGCAGGAACGCGCCCTGGCGCAGGCGCAGCGTGACCGGGCCGACCTGTACGCGGGCCTGGAAGAAGCCCAGCGGCGCCTGCGGCTGGAACAGCAGGGGGGCGCGGCCAGCACCCGCAGCATGGGGGCCGCGCTGGAGGGCGTGGCCAGTGCGCGCGCGGCCCTGGCCCGGGCCGAACGGGACTACCAGCTGGCGGTGGCCCGTGGCCGCCCGGAAGCCTTGAAGACCGCCACCGAGGGGCTCACGGCCGCCATCAAAGGCCAGCGGGAAGCCCTCACCGGGCTGGCCGAGGAATACCGCAAGCAGATCGCGGGGATGGAAGGCGTGCAGGCCGCCGCCGGGCGACTCGACAAGGTGGCCTACGGCGATGCGGGGCGCACATACGACTTCAACCGTGAAAACGAGCGGCTGCAGGCGATTCAGGCGCGGCGTGACGCCGCCCAAGTGGCGCTGGCCACCGCGCTGCAGACGGGGCAAAAAGACCAGATCGCCGAGGCGGCCGACGAGCTGGCGAAACAGGAGGAGCGGTACAAGAAGCAAGCGGACCTGATGGAGAAAAACGGCTCACAGATCAACCGGACGGGCGAGAAGACCACCCAGAAACTGGCCGATCAGGTGGACCAGTTGGGCATTCAGTACGACCGGGAGATCTTGAACCTGCAGGAACGCGCCCGGGTGGTGGACCGGGAGGCGGAGGCCGTCATGTCGTTCGGCGTGTTTGTGCGGGACTTTGCGGGCAGCGTCCAGGCGCTGCGCGCCCCGGCGGCCACCGCTCCAGTGGCCACGCCCAGCAGCACGACCGTCACCCTTGACCAGGTCAGCCTGGACGCCCTGCGCCGTGTCCGCCCGGATCCCGTGAGCGTCCTGTCCGATCAACTTCAATTTGCCCGTTGGCTGCGGCAGCACCAGGGCGCCACCACCATGGCGGCGCCCACGTACATCACCAACGTGGAGGTGGGAGAAATCATCGTGAAACCACCGCCCGGCAGCGACATCAAGCGCGTTGCGCGTGCCGTGAAGGCCGAGCTGTTCGACGAAGCCCGCAAGAGCGGGAAGGGAACGTGCTGGCCATGAAGCCCTACGAATTCAGCATTGCCGGCGTGAGTTTCAACCCCACGGTGCCCCCGGGTGCTGTGAAACGCAGCGGCGGCGGCCGCGAAGTCCGGGAAAAGGTCAGCATCACGGGCAGGATCATCCGCACCATCGGACACGTGACCGCCCGGCGCGTGCAGGTGGTCAGCCCGGGCCCCGAGTGGGTGCTGAGCGCGGCCCAAATCGCCCACCTCCGGGCCCTGGAACGCAGCGGCGAGGCCTTTGAAGTGATCCTCGGCCCCGGCTACGAGGTGTCCGGCACGTTCCCGGCCTGCAACCTGGACGGCGACGCCCGTTTCGAGCCCCAGCGGGGCGCCGGCGGCTGGGTCAATTACGACTTCACGCTTTATCTCGGCTAGGAGACGCATGAAACAACTCACCCTGCAGGACGGTGCCGGCGGGGCACCGTCCCTTGATTTTGGCGAGGTGCCGCTGGGCCAGCAGAGCCCGCCGCGCGCCATCGCCCTGCGCAATACGGGCACCGAGCCCCTCACCGGCATCAAGGTCTGGATTGAACAGGCCAGCGCCGAAGACGGCGAGTTGCTGGTCACCCTGGCCGGCGTGGCCATCACGGGCACCAGCCGGGCCACCGCCACCCCGCTGCCCAATCTGGTGCCCGGGCAAGCGCACACGGGCACGGCCGCCTTCACCAGCCCCAGCGCCCCGGTGGATTCGGCCACCCTGCGCTGGGCGGCGGACTGAGCCATGCCGCTCTCCGTTCTCCAGCGCCGCTACCGGGGCCCCAGGGGCAGCGCCACCTTCACGGCCCAGCGGCCGCCAAGCGTCTGGGGCCAGGCCACGTTCTTCGCGCACCGTCCCGTGCCGCT
This sequence comes from Deinococcus multiflagellatus, assembly GCF_020166415.1. NCBI lineage: Bacteria > Thermotogati > Deinococcota > Deinococci > Deinococcales > Deinococcaceae > Deinococcus > Deinococcus multiflagellatus. The sequence goes on along the minus strand of NZ_JAIQXV010000007.1, from coordinate 120,627 downwards.
CACCGGCCATGCCACCTTCCGGGCCAGCCGCCCCACGCCGGCGCCCCAGGCGGGCTCTCCCCTGCTGGAATACACCCTGGAGGTCAGTGGCCTGCCGGGGGAGGTCCTGCGCGCCGAGTACCGGCACGGGGGCCAGTACGAGGAACTGACAGCCACTGTCGGCGGCCTGTGGCCCCTGGAGATGCCCAGCGTCCTCGTGCACCTGAAGGCTGAGGCCGGTGGGGTCCTGTTGGGTGAACTGCCCCAGCGCCTCTTCGACGGACTGGCCCAGGAACCGGAACTCGACACCGCCGAGGCCACCACCACCTTCACCTTCCGCAACAGCTTTGACCACCTGCTGCGCGGGATCCGGCTGGGGGAGCTGATTCCCTGGAAGCTGGCCCCCACCCCGGACCCCTGCCTGCGGGTGCGCCAGCGGGTCAACATCAGTCAGCTCGTGACACAGACCCTGCGCGACCACGTGGATTTCTTTTTCGTGCTCGAAGACGACCCCCTGGTGTCCTCGTCCTGGGTGGAAGGCCGCGTGGATTTCTCGACGCTGAACATCACGCCCCAGGCCCTCTGGGACGCCACGTATGGCGCGCTGGGCATGGTGCTGCATGTGCAGCCGCGTGGCCAGGGCCTGCAGCTCGTCGGCCGCTGGCCGCAGCCCACCGAAGAGGTCACGGGCGGCGCGCGCATTGACGCCGACTGGCGACTGACCGAGCTGCCCCAGCGGCAGTGGTGGCAGACGCCGACGCGCCTGACCGTGCGCGGCGCGGACCACGTCACCGAACTCACCCCGGCGCTGCTTCTGGAATGGGTGGGTGAGGACGACCCGGCCTACCCCGAGGTCATGCGCGCCGTGCTGCCCACTCAGGAGTGGTACGACGAGCCTGCACCGAACGGCACTACCACGGTCTACCGGGGCTTCAACAAGTTGAACGGTCAGCTGACCCGACAGGTGGAATTCACTGTGGGCGACGTGTTCGTGAAGGAAACCATTGACGGCAAGCCCAAGAGCAAGCTGTTCCGCGACGTGGCCACCGGCTACAAGTCCACCGAGACGCACTATGACCCCGACTGCCCTGCGCGGCCGGTGTACCAGCGGGTGGAGACGCGCAGCTGGGCCTACCCCTACCACGTCACGCTCGGCACCTTCCAGGTCCTGGGGCCGGGCATCATCCGGCCCCTGACAGTGGGCGAGGAGGCCGAGTCGGGCGTCACCACCACGACCTACCGCTACAGCCCCCAGGGGCATTTGGCGGCTGAGACCACCACAGGCCCGGTGTTGATGAGCGTGCAGCAGGAGAACGCCGAGGCGGAGGCCGACGAGCGCGGCCCCATTGAGCGGCGTGAGGCCGTCATGCGCACGGTGACGCAGACCTGGGCGTACCTGGGTGGGGGCCGCTGGCAGCACACCCCCGGCACCAGTGGGCAGACCCTGGTGCCGGTGTACGACAAAGACACCGGCGAGGCTGTACGCACGGTGGCCGTCACGCGCAGCACCCCCGACGCGCCGCGCGTGACCGATCAGGCGCCCCCCAGCTACGACTGCAAACCGTTCTGCGGTGTGCTGCGCGATGTGTTGGACCCAACCGGCCTCGTGTTGCATAGCGGCGATGCTGGGCTGGGCGAGGAACGTGACGTCAATGTGCCATTCCTGGATCCAGCGGCGCTGGAGCGGGTGGGGCGCAAGCTGCTGAGCAGTGAGTGGCACCGACTGGTAACGAGCTTCAGCGTGCCCTTTCCACTCGGGTATCTACCCGGCACTTGGCTGGAGGATGGCCGCGTTCAGGAGCTGACCATCGCGCTGGAGGAAGGCGAGGCGACCAGTACTGTCACCTGCGCCCGGCTGGACACCACCCTGCTGGCCCCCAGCGCGGCAGGCGTGGAACCCTGGCGGGCGGACCCGAACAGTGGCCGGGCCATCATGCTTGCTGGCCGCGCGAATGGCGCGCGCGCCAGGGTGGTGACCGGCTGGGACCCGGCCACGAATCAGCCCCTGGTGGACGACGCCCTGATCGTCTTCCGCACCGGCTTCCCGCCCGGGGCGGGCGACGAACTGGACTGGCAGCTCATCCGAGGGCGCCGGGAGGCCACCAATGCCCGATGACCTGCTCGACGTGCTGCTGGGCTGTGGGTGCCGGGCCCGCTGCTGCTGCGGGAAGGGTCAGGAAGAGGCGCCGGGCCCCGGCAGGGCAGGGGCCACCCTGTTCCTGCAGCAGGGCCGCGCCCCGGCCCCACCCCGTGCGCCCGACGAATCCCCTTTCGTGCCGCCGCCGCCGCCGAGTTTTGACTCGCCCCAGCGCCCCGCCCCCGGTCACCTGCCGGGGGTGGATGCGTTTGGGGCCTTTACTGGCACCGGCACGCTGACCGACCGCCCGGTCCTCACCCTGGACGACGGCAGCCTGCGCCCCCTGCAGACATGCGCGGTCAACCACGTCGAGCGCTGGGCCGAGTACCTGCCCGACCCTGTCGTTGAGGACCACCCCCCGGATCTCAATCCGTTGGGCATCCGCTCGGATTACGCCTGGGCAGACAAAAACGACCCGCGCGTGACCGTGGTGGACCGGCAGACCACCAGCGGGGGCCTGCTCACCGCCCGGCATGACCTCACCCGGGTGTACTTTGACGGCCGCGAGGAGGTCACGCCGATCACCCTCAGCGCGCCTTTCACGATCTACAAAGCCCGGGTGCGCGTCCCTGGCGTGGACTACCCCGAGCCCACGCCCGACATCCCGGCGCACACCATCACCGAGTACCGGCTGCGCGAGGCCTGGTTCCGGGTGGGCGAGGACCTGGAGGCCCCTGACGGCCCAGACGCTCTGTGGCGCCGCCGCGTGCAGGTCTATGCCGTGGACCCCCTGGCCCCGCTGGGGGGGACTGGTTTCGTGCTGCAGGAGCTGTTCCTGCCTGACCGCACCCGCAAGGAATGGGAGCAGCTGGAAACCCCCCCGAACCCCCAGGACCCCAACCACCCGGACACGCCCTGGCGCACCATCCAGGTCAGCGACGTGCTGGTGGACGCCCCCAGTGCCCCGCCTATTCCCTATCCCGCCCGCCAGGGCCCGCGCTTCGTTGCCCCGGGCGTCACGGTGTGGGGCAGCCCGAACCGGCCCTATACCGATAACCACGCCCTGCTCGAAGACGGCGCCCGCCTGGAGGCGCACGGGCATACCTTCGAGACCGGCTCCTGGGCCGCCCTGTGTGGGCCCGTGAACGCCCAGGGCGTGCCCGAGGTGTGGGTGCTGCACCACGCGGCGTTCGGCCGTTCGGTGGCCCTGATCACGCCGGCCGGCGTGACCCGCCTCCCCTTGCTGGACTTCGAGCTGGACGTGCTGCGCACAGCCCCTGACACCTTCCGCGAATTTCACCCCAGCGGGACCCTGACCCACAGTTGGCCGCCCCACTGGGCCATCTGCGACTGCGGCGGCGGACTGGCGCCCCAGTTCGCCCGGGGCGAGGTGCGGGGGCTGGCCGTGGGGGACGCGGACGGCGGGCTGCGCGCCGTGGTCCGGTATGACCCCTGGCGCGATACCCGGGCGGGCGAGCCCCCGGAGGGCAGCACCGAACCCGCGTTCTGGTGGTGGAAAAAGCGGCCCAAGCGGCGGCCCACGAAGCCGCCCGTGGACCCGCCTGTGCCCCCTCTGCCCCTGACCCTGGCCGATGTGTTTGCCGGGGGTGGCCCGCCTGATCCGGGGGGCGGCTCGTGAGCCCCCTGATGGGCGAAGCCCTGCGCCGGGGCCAGGCCCCGTGGCTGCGGCCGGCCAAAGTGGAGGTGTTCCGGGACGGCGTGTGGCGCCCCAGTGCCAGTGCCCTGAAAGCGCTGGACAAGCGTATTTCGTACCCCCCCACCCGCTGGCCCGAGGAGCTGGATGACCGGACCAATGCCTCCGGTCGCCTACGCCTGACCTTTACTGACTCGTTTCCCGGGGGCGGCGAGGGCGTGCTCGTGCTGCGCGTGCGGGTGCGCCGCGACGTGCCGGTCTGCGCCGTGCACGGGCCGGTGACCCTGCTCGGGCACCACGCCGGGCAGCCGCTGGCCCGGGGCTGGCACCCCGCCCTGCTGCCCGTGGGCCCGCTCGCCGTTCCATTCATCACCGAATTGCGCCTCGACGTGCCGGTGAGCCGCGCGCTGCTGGGCCGCAGCAGCCTCGCCCTCCCAGGAGGTTTCCCTTGACCCTACCGACCAACCCGCCGCCCGATCCGGCGCAGTGGAGCTTTACCGACACCTTCAACCGCACGTTCCTCGGCCCAGACTATGTGACCAACCAGGAGGGCAATCTCGACCCCCTGATCTACCTGGACGCTGGCGAACTGGTCATGGGCCCGATCAACCTCAACACCGGCAGCGACAGCGGCCCCGTGCAGGGGCAGGTGGTGGCCCTGAGCGCCACTCGGTTCCAGGGCCCGCACCTGCAGCTGCAGTACGACCACCGGGTGCTGCTGGAGCCTTCGGACGGCCCCTCGCCCCTGGTGCCGTGCGGCTTTACCCTGCACGGCGACGGCGCGGTGCTCAATTGGGACGGGCGGGCGCTGCGCTTCGTGGTGGCGCCCGGTACCGGGCAGGAGGCGGTCACCACCCTCGGCGTGCTGCCCGCCCCGGTCGTGGGCACCCCCTACCGCACCCGCTTGACCGTGGACACGGCGCAGGGGCGCGTGCAGCTGAGCCGCAACGCCCAGGGCCTGGACGCCGCGCTGCCGGCCGCGTGGGGCACCCACATGGGGCAGGCCACGCTGAGCCTGTGGCTGCGCAACACCCAGGGGGCCATCGCAAGCAAGCAAATCGCCGCCCGCTTCGACCATCTGGCGATCCGCAATGGGGACGGCACCGCCGACCTGAGCACCGGCCAGACCAGCAGCGGCGGCCTGCGGCTGGGCGGCGAGTGGCGCTTCGTGGCCGGCGTGCCGGACAACGGCGTGGGGTCAGACGGCGACGTGTGGGCCGACACCAGCGGCACCGGCAACATCTACCAGCGCCGGAATGGGGCCTACGTCAACGTGCTGCAGCTGCTGGGCGCCCCCGGCGCCAAGGGGGACAAAGGCGACAAGGGCGACAAAGGGGACAAGGGCGATCAGGGTGAACCGGGCACAGACGGCGAGGACGGCATTCTGCACGGCGCCGTGCCGGTGACGTTCATCCTCGCCGACGCCACCCCGGAGGAAGGCGTGCTGTTTCCCGTCACTGATGAGCCGGGGGGCCTCGCGGGCATCCGCCTGGAGGGTGTGACCGGCATCCCGGCCGACGTGGCGTTCCAGCCGGACGGCGCACTGGACTTTCAACCCGTCACCTTCCCGATGGTGCTGCCGCCGGGCATCCTCCGCATTCACCGCACCGACGACAGCGGGGCGGCGACGCTGCTGCGCGCCCTGGTGCCGGCCCAGGGTGGCTCGCTGGAGGGTGGGAGCAGCCCCGGGCCCTACATCACCACGACGGACCCGGCTGGCTATCTCACGATCACGAACGCGACTGGCACGCTCGACGCGCAGGGCTACCTGACCCTGCCGGATGGCACCGCCACCCCCGAAGCAGACGGCTATCCGGTCGTCGAAAGGAGCAACTGATGGCTGCAGGACCACTGGTGACCAAAGCACAGCACGAAGCCGCGCTCACGCGCATCACCACCCTGGAACAGGGCGGCGGTGGGGGAGGTGGGGGCAGCGTGGGCAGCCTCACCGGCACGCCCACCGACATGCCCAACGTGGCCAGCGGCAATGGGGCCACGGCGGGCGGGATTGGCGCCGAGGCGCAGGGCGACGGGGCCTTCGCCCACGGCCGCGTGGCCGGCGCCTACAACAACTACACAGCGGCCTTCGGCGACACCAGCCAAGCCTTTGCGCCGAACAGCGTGGCGCTGGCGGGCGGCACCACGGACGGTGCGGGCAGCCTGGCGTTGGGCGGCCACAGCCTGTTTGCCGGTGGGATCGCCCAGGGCGTGCCCGTGGAGGGCGGCAGAGGGGCCTCACAGATCGAGCGCGTGGTGCTGGCCGGGCAGGCGCTGGGCCAGGGCAACACCTTTGAGCTCCTGCCCGGCACAGGGCAGCTGCCACCGGACATGCAGCCCACCCCCAACCGCTGGTTCTATGCCGAGGGCGTGCTGACCTGCACGGATTCAGGTGGGGCCTATCACGTTCAGCATGTGCGCTTCGCTTACGCGCACGACGCCCTGATTGGCATGGCAGAGCTGGACGGATTCACGGCCGGGTTCAAGACGGTGTTCCAGGTAGGGGCGCGGGTCTGGACCGCAGCGGTGGATCTGGTGCCGGCCATCGTGAGTCACCGCTTGCGGGTGCAGGTCACCACGCCGCCCGACGCCTCGGGTCAGTCGCGTGCCCTGCTGGTCATGAACCTCTACGCCCGCCGCCGCAGTTGAGCCCCGCTTCACCCCACCCCCCACGTGCCCGGCCGTGGGGGGCTTCGCATTCCGCCGGGCAGGGAGCGACATGACATTCACACTGAAGCAATTCTTGGGCGCCCAAACCCGCAAGGTCCTGCTGATGGTGCAGGGGCCGAACAACACGGTGGTCCCCGTGCAGCAGGGGGAGTTGGGTGGGGGCGGCAGTGCCCCAGGCCCCTCCCCCACACTGGCCACCGAGGCGCTGCGCGCGACCACCGTGCAGGTGCCGGACAACGACCTGCCCACCGCTCTGCCGCCCAGCTTTGTGGACGGTGTGGAGGGCTCAGGCATGTCCGCCGTGGTGTACGTCCAGGGCGGTCCCGTGCGCGCCACATGCGTGGAGGGCTATCAGCCTGTGCAGGGGCAGCCGTTCGGCGCGCTTTGGCCCGAGGGCAGCATCATCGCGCTCGACACCCGGGCCCAGCTCGAATCGTTTCGCGCCCTGCCTGCCGATGAGGGCGGGCCAGCGGTCAGCCTGTATGTCGAGGTGAGCGGCGTGCGCACCGCGCCGCCCTTCGGGGGGAGCAGCTGATGCGCGCCCTGTTTCGCCCCCAGCCCTCGGCGGCGCCGACCCCCCCGGCCGCCGCCGGGCCGGTGCGCCTGAGCGCGCTGCCCCCACAGGTCTACCGGCTGTTCACCGTGGCGGGCAGCAGCGTGGGGAGCAGCCTGGCGAACGGCAACCATGTCTCGGAGTTCAGGGCCCTGCAGCCGCTCACGTTCAATGCCCTCGAATCCGAAAACAACTTCGAGGTGGGGCACACGGTGGAGGTGCTGGACGCGAACAATGCCGTGCTGGCCTCGGGCACCTGGGCCCTGGCCCCGAATCCACAGCAGCCCAACCGGCGCGTGGTGCAGCTGAACCAGACCGTGCAGCTGCCCACCAACGCGATTTTTAAGGCCCGCATCACGCAGGGCATGGTGTGGGTGGACGTGAACCGCACGGTGGGCTTCGAGCGGGCCGGGATTCGCTTCCTGTCGAACCCCAATATGTTCCTGCCCACCTTCAACTTCTTCAGCGGCACGTATCTGCCCAAAGGGGTGGCGGGCCCAGTGGACCCCGAGGACCTGCCCGGCGGCGCGCTGCTGACCCTGGGCGGCAATCTGGTCATCCCCAACGCGGCGGACACGGCACTGGCCTGGAGTGAGGCGGCCTACGATGACCAGGAGTTCTGGTCGCCAGCGGCGCCCACGCGGCTCACGGTGCCCGAGGGCGTGAGCCGCGTGGGCCTGTCCGGCGCGGTGAGCTTTGATGGCGCGAGCGCCACAGGTTACCGCTCGGCCCTCATCAAGAAAAACGGCCAGCGATTCGCGGGGGGCCGGGAAGGGTTGCAGGGCAATGGGCTGTTCCTGACGCAGGCCTCGACCGCAATGGTGCCAGTGCAGCCGGGGGACTTTTTCGAGCTGTTCGCCTACCAGAATTCAGGCAGCGCGCTGGCAACCGACAACACCACCTACCCCATGCACTTCAGCATCCAGATCGAGCGTTAACCCCTCTGTGCTCACCACCCCGCCCCAGCCGGCCAGCGCTGGGGCGGTCTTCATTCCTGCTGGCCACCCAGGAGGCCCATGAGACGCCACACCCTGGCCGCGCTGCTGATCGGCGCGGCCCTCGTCCTGTCCGCGCCACTGTCGGCCGCCGCACCCGGCGCACCGCCGCCGGATCCCTGCGCGGTAAAGGCCACGTCCAGGCCCACCATCACGCCCGGCATCTACCACGTCACGCTCACGGTGTCGAAGCCCTGTGTGCAGGTGCAGGTGCGCCTGGAGAGCTATGTCGGCGGCACCTTTCCGCGCAACGGCTGGTTCACCCTCACGCCCAGCCGCCCGCTGACGCGCGACGGCGTGCCGTGGTACTGGCGCGCCAGTGTGCGCAGCGCCTCTGGCACCACCTCGTATCCCCTGATCATCCCCGGCATGGTCAATCCGTTTTCTCCGAGGCCGCAATGAGGAGGGCCAGTGACACAACCTGCAGCATTTCTAAGCGCCGTCGATTGGTCGCTCGTCGCCTACGCGGCCGGCATGGGGGCGCTGGTGTCGCTGCTGGAGACCGTGCGCAGCCGCAACGCCCAGCGCGGCAAGCAGCTGCCGCTCAGCCCGTGGGGCACGGTCCTGCCCGAGTCCCTGGTCAGTGCCCTGGTCGGCACGTTGGGCACGCTCGTCATCACGGGACTGGTCAAGCCCCTGCGGACCTTCGAGGGCGTGGGGCTGGTGGCGGCCGTGCTGGCCGTCATCGTGCCCCGGGCCTGGGAGTTTCTGCGCAACAACGGCTGGGAGGTGGCGGTGGATTGGGCCGCCGCCAGCGCCACCGGGCCGCTGCAGAAGCTGGCCGAGAAGGCCGCCGCCCGCACCAAGAAAGGAGGACCACCGGATGACCCGCAAGGCACTGAATCCGAAGGTGACGAACGTGAGCCGTGAGCGGGCCAGCCGCTTCGCGCGCGCGCACAATCCCCTGCAGCCGCCGCCGCTGCGGGCCTGGCATGTCCTGCTCGCCCTGGTGCTGCTGGGGGTCATGGTGGGCAGCGTGACCGCCTCTGGGCTGTTTGGCGAGGCGGGCCGCGCCGGGCTGGGGGGGAACACGTGGCAGGTCACGGTCTGGGCCATTGAGGGCGTCGCCGCGCTGTGTCTGTGGGCGCTCCTGGGCGTGCGCGCCATGCACCCGCTGATGTACCTGGGCCTGAGTCTGGAGGTGGTGTTCCTGGCGCTGTGGCTGGGGATTTCGCGCACCGAGCGCCTGGAGTTCACGGTCGTGAACCTCATCCTGCTGGCCTTCTGCGCCATCGTGCCTATGCGCGTGATCACCCGTCCCAACGACACCGACCGCCTCAACGACTGCGAGGCGCGGGCCAAGAAAGCCGATGAAGAGCGGGACGCGGCGCTCGCCGAGCTGGCCCGCCTGAAAGGAGAGCAATGATCACCCCAGCCCTGATCCGGGTGCTGGTGCCCCGGCACCCCACGTCCGATGTCACCGCCGAGAAAGCCCAGCGCGCCGCCGACCTGTTCGGCATCACGGACCCCAAGAGCGTGGCAGCGTGGCTGGCGAACATGACCGTTGAGGCTGGCATTCAACCTAAACGCGAGGACCTGTTCTACACCACGGCCCAGCGGCTGCGGACGGTCTGGCCCAGCCGCTTCGACCCCCAACACGGCGGCCGCCATGACCCGAACGCCTACCTGCGTAACCCTGAGAAGCTGGCAAACCTCGTGTACGCCGGGCGCCTCGGGAACGGGGACGTGGCCAGCGGGGACGGCTGGGCGTTCCGGGGCTGGGGCCACCTGCAGATCACGGGCCGGGCCAACACCCTGGCGGTCGAGCGGGCGGTGGACCTGCCCCTGACCGCGCAGCCGGAGCTGCTGGAGCAGATTGGCGTCGGGCTGCTGGGCGGCGCCTATTACTGGGTCCGCATGAGTGCGGCGAACCGGCTGGCGACCGCCGGCAACATCCGTGAGACGCGCCGAGCGGTGAACGGCCCAGCCATGCTGCATGCCGACGAGATGGTGGCCCTATACCACCGGGCCCTGCCTTATCTCACCTGAAGCCTGCTCGAATGGGGACAGCTTCTCCAATCCGCCCCATTCCCCCTATGGCGGAATAATTTCCACGTTTCTCCGCTCCTGGCGGCCCTCCCCCTGACTCCGCGTGGGCACTTTCCTGCCTTCGGAATACTCAGCCCGCCCCATTCCACCCCATTCACCGGCCCCTGCAGATGCGGGGGCCGCGCCCTTTGGAGGGCTCGGACATGACCCAGAAACATGCCACCCGTGCCGACATTGAAGCCATTCTGAAGGCCCGCCGTGACGCGGCGGTCGAGGTGCAGGCCATTCCTGCCCTGCCGCCGCAGAAGGCCAGCGTGAAGGCGCAGAGTGAGCCCGCAGCGCCGCCCCTGACGCAGCCCGCCGCCGTCCCCAGCGTGACTGTGGCGCCCACGCCCACGGTCAGCGATGCGGACCTGGAGACCTTTCTGGGCAAGCACCTGCCCGCACTGATCGCGGCGGGGCAGGAGCTGGCGCGGCCGCCGTTCACCTGGAATGAGGTGATCACGCTGGGTCAGGGCGTGAGTGCCGCGGTTGCTGAAGGCCTGCCACAGGTGGGCGGCCTGGAGGCGCGCGTGCTGGTCGTGGTGATTACCCGGCACGTGTGGCGCACGTATGCCACGCCGCTGCTGCCAGCCGCTGTGAAGCCGTTTACAAGCCTGCTGGAGACCTTGATCGTGACGAGCATTGAAGCGGCGTACAAGCTAGCGGTGAAGCCTCGAAAGTAACGGACAACTTGCGCCGTTTCCCCCTGTCCGCGCTTCGGCAAGGGCGGGGGGGTCCTTATGGCTTTGAACGAATCATGTACTTTGGCGTGACAGAACTTTCATCCTTAAAATCTGCTAGGTACATACCTCAGCAGAACGAATCGCGAATGAGTTTGTCTAGACAATAGGCCGAGACACAGCTGACTTCATGTCCATTGAACCCATTTTCGCTTATGACAGGAAGAAATCTGGCGTAACCTGTGCTAAATGGCCTCGCTCCCCACACCTCTAGACCTTTCCGACATCTTGTTAGATCAGAAAAATCCACGGCTTGATGACACCAGCCAGCGAATGGGGCAGGCGGAAGTAATACGCGACATTATGTCAGACGAAATATTGGGACAACAGGTGTATAAGTTGGCCCAGGACATAGTCCAATATGGCATGGATCCCACTGCTTTATTGGCAGTAACAAAGAGCGCAGACGAAGCAGAAAAATATATTGCATTAGAGGGTAATAGAAGAATTGTCGCGCTCAAAATACTAACAAATCCCGACTTGATTGTTGGAGTGGGCAAAAAATCACTAGAAAAGAGATTTAGAGACCTCAGCAAAAGATTTATCGATGAGCCTATTACAGAGGTGAGATGCATCATCTTTGAAGATGAAGAAGAGGCAGATCACTGGATTAAGATGCGCCACACCGGACAGAATGATGGCGCCGGACTAGTAGAATGGAACGCGTTGTCTCAGGGACGATACACGGCAAGAAAGGGCAGTGCACCTCCAGAGGTTCAAGTACTCGATTTTGTTAGGGATCATGGCACGTTAAGCGCTGAGGCAAAAGAGAATCTATCCAATTTCAAAATTACGAACCTCCAGCGCCTTCTTATTACCAAAGATGTTCGTGATGTTATTGGTTTGATACAGAAAGAAAGAGTGCTTTACACACGATTTCCGGAAGAAGAGATTATTAAACCGCTTCAAAAAATTATAGAAGACTTGTCTGGCAAAATTAAGGTTAGTCAATTGATGAGCAAGCAGCAGCGTCTTGACTACATTGCTGGTCTTGCCCCCGAGTTTATGCCGGACCACTCCAAAGCTAGCGAGGAAGAGGTGCGCCTTGGTGACGTTCAACCCTCACCAACTGCGCCACCTACCGGTCCAGAGCCAACAGAGGGCCAAGCGCAGGCTGGAGGCTCAACTACGAGCAATGCTTCTAAGAGCGGAGAGGCAAACTCAAATTCCACTCCGAACAACACTCCAACGCCCGGAAGTAATGCCACGCAGACAACACCCACTACAAACGCTAACAACACTCCTACCCCCGCGAGCGGCACTCCACCCTCAACCGGGAATTTAACGGCAAAAGAGTTAGCGGGTATAAGAGAACGTAACTCCATTATCCCTGCTCGTTATACGAGGACCATAACGGTTTCAAGAATAAACGAGCTTTTCAAGGAATTAAAGAAACTAAACGTTACTCAGTTTCCCAATGCCGGGGCCGTAATGCTACGTGTTTTCTTAGAGCTGAGTGTCGACGAATACATGAAAAGGCATAATTTGGTAATCACAGTAAGAAATGATAAAAATCTGAATGGTAAAATTCAGAAGTGTCTTGACCATATTATTGGCAATGGTCAGGCTGAACATAAAGAGATGCAGCCCGTGAAGAATTTTACGACAGATACTAGTTCGCTTGGATCAACTGTGACACTTAACGCCTATGTACATAATCCGCTAATGCATCCAGAGGCCACAAGCCTGAAGATAACTTGGCATAATCTTCTGCCGCTCATCGAAAGGATCTGGCCATGAATTTTAACACTCAACATAAGGAGCATCTTCAATGGAGTCATCTTCAATGAATCGCTCTACTCCTTTACGTTATCCAGGTGGAAAATCTAAAATTACAAATTACGTCAAAGTCCTATTAAAGCAGAACTCTCTGCTAGACATTCACTACGCGGAACCATATGCTGGTGGCGCCGGAGTAGCCTTATCGCTCTTGTTTGATGAGTACGCCCAACATATTCATATTAATGACTTAGACCCGGCCATTTACTCCTTCTGGCATTCCGTGATCAATCATCCAGAAGAAATGTGTCGCATGATTGACAGCATAGATGTTTCAATGGATGAATGGCATAAGCAAAAAGCCGTGCAGACCAATCAAGAGAATCACTCAATGTTGGAGATAGGATTTTCCACCTTCTTTCTCAATCGAACAAATCGATCAGGCATTATTCTAGCTGGTGTTATTGGAGGCAAAAACCAGAGCGGCAAGTGGAAGCTGGATGCTCGATTTAACAAAGAGGATTTAAAAGCTAGGATTCGGCGTATTGCTCTATATAGGAAAAGGATCAGTTTGTACAATATGGACGCTCAGCAGCTGATAGAAGGACAGTTCAGGTCGCTGGGCCCGAAATCTTTGATATATCTTGACCCACCCTATTATGTTAAAGGGCAAGACCTCTACAAAAATTATTACTGCCACCAGAATCATGTTGATATTGCTGAAGCAATCAACTCCATTGAAACGCCTTGGATTGTGTCATATGACAATGCCTCCGAAATATCCGAAATTTACAAGGGTAAAAACTCCATTGAGTATTGCCTCAGCTATAGTGCGGCACAGAGATATCAAGGTACAGAAATCATGTTTTTCAGTCCCGGTCTTAAGGTTCCACCCATCAAAGAGCCCACTTCTGTTTCTCCTCAAATGGCCAATAGGTATCAAAGCTTTCTCCCATTTGAGGATATGATTTAGGCTGTAGCTTTGATTGAGTCAGGACTATTGAAGCGGCATATAGGCTGGCGGTGAAGCCCCGGAAGTAACGGACCACTCGCGCCAAGAGACCCCCCGCTCGCGCTTCGGCGCTGGGCGGGGGGCCTTTTTTTGTTGGTCAGGACGCGCGGCCGGTGAGCTGCACCTGCAGATCCGCATTCAGGGCGGCCGCCACGCGGCGCAGCAAGTCAAGGCTGTGCCCCCAGTAGAAGGGGTTTACCAGCCGGTTGACGCCTGCCGGGCTGGAGCCGATGCGGCGGGCCAGTTCCGCTTGCGAGACGCCGGCCCGTTCCAGGGCGCGCTCGATCTCCGCGCTCACGGGGTTCATGGGTGCAGGCTCCAGCAGCAGCAGCTCCGCGTCAGCGGGGACGTCGGCGCGCACGTCGGGCGCCAGGTCGTCGAGTGAGGCCGCCTGAGGTGGGCGGGGGCCATCCTCCAAGGCAACGGCGATGCTTTCACGGGCCAGCTCGATCAGGCGCTCGCGGCTCTTGGCGTTGGCGATGCAGGTCAGGTCCGGCACGAGCGCGTGCCACGCCTGGGGGCCGCTGCTGGTCACGATGGTCAGGTACTTCACGGGGTTCCTCCTTGAGGGGGGTGTCCCCCCCTCGCTTACTGTTCGGCTTCTATGGCGTTCTGGACGGCTTTCTCTTGATACTTCTGGGCGTCGTCTCCAAGTCCGCCGCTGATGGTGATGGGTGTCCGTCCCTTCCTGTATTGCCGGTGGTCCCCCCGTGTCCGTTTGAGCTCGAATCCTGCGCGTTCCAAATCCCTGATCAGCTCCCGAATCTTCCTAGGCATCGTCTTTCATGCCCATATATTACCAGATTTGGTAATGCAGTGCAAGTCTACTGATTAAAATATAGGCTCGGGCGGTACAGCAAAAATTCAGTCTGAGGCGCCCCTCAGAATGTTCTGAGGGGCGCCTTGTTCAGTACCGAAGCACACTCACGGTGTGGGCTCCGGGGTCTCCACCCAGGGCTGCACCTCGTAGGGCGGTGAGAACCACACCCACCCTTTGGTGGGCCCCTCCAGCTGGGCCAGCTTCAGGTTGACCTTGCCCACGCTGAGCACTTCACACTTCCCCCAGCGCTTGTGGCGCACCACGTCACTCTTCCTGTAGCTGGTCACCTCAGCGAAGGGCGCGGGCGCCAGGGCGGCGAGGCGGCCCTGCTCGAAGGCGATGCGCAGCTCCAGGTGTTCCTGCCAGCGCTCGGCCCACTCGCGGCTTGCAGCGCTCAGGCCCTCCCTGGCCAGGGTGCGCTGCTGCTGCCGCAGCTCGGCCTCCAGCTTGGCGATGCGGCGACGCACCACGTCCGGGTTGCTGCGCTGGGCGGCGCGGCGTTCCGTGCCGGCCGCCCGGTCCTTCCAGTACTGGGCTTTGCTGGATTCCTCGACAGCCTTGCGCATGTTCTGGTCGCTGCGCGCAATGGCGCGGCGGTGGCGGCCCTCCGAGTGGTGTCCAATCTTAATGGGCTCGCCGCCGGGTGGCAGGCCCTGGAAGGCCGCCGTCACCCGGGCGTCGGCGCGGCCAGCGGCGGCCGCTGCGCGCTGCGCGAAGCGCAGGGAACGTGAGGCGGGGTCATCGGTCTCGACCTCATGCGTGATGTATTCCACGCGCGCCAGCAGGTGGTCCTCGCGCGCGGGCGTCCACTTCGCCACAAAGGCCTTGCTGCCGCCCCACCACTTGAAGCCCAGGCCCTTGGCCAGCGCGTACTCATTGGCGTCGAGACGCGCCTCCGGGCACCAGCGGAGGGTGTCATCGTCCAAGTTGTACGTGGCCGTCCCGTTCGTGACCAGCGCGGTCACCGGGGCACCGCCGTGGCGCGCAGCAGGATCTGCCCCTCGCGGTCAATCACGACGTCCACCCGGTGGCCCAGCACGGCCTGCAGCTGCACAGCCTCATAGACCAGGGCGGCGTCGACCTCGTGCACGTACAGCTCCAGCGTCTCGCCCGCAGGGGTGATCACCGTGAGCTGGTGGGGTTCGGTCCACGTGGCGGGGGCCTGCAGCGTGACGTTTTCCAGCGTCTCAGCGTCGGCGGGGTGGCTGCCCGGCAGATCGCGCCTGCGCACGATCACCAGTCCTTTGGCGTCGAGCAGGGACAGCACCTCGTCGGCATCTGGGCCCAGGGCGTCCACGGCCAGCTCACGGGCGGCCCGGAGGTTCAGGCTGAGTTTCATACGGCCTCCCGGGCTTCGAGCTCGGCGGCCACAATGGCCAGCGCCTGCGTGCCATCGCTGCACCGTGCCAGTGGGTAGCGCTCGCCGTCCGTGGCCGTGATGGATGAGTCGCCCACATGGATCTCGGCGATCAGGGCGCGGAATGTGCGCGTGCCCTGGCGGGGTTCGTAGGTGACCCCCAGCACCTCCCAGGTGTCACCGGGCAGGCGCCGCAGCTCCCAGAACTGCACGAGGAGGGTCATGCGGCCACCTGCGGGTGGGTGTCGAGCAGAAAGCTAAACACGATCTCAGCTTCAGGCTCGGTCAGGGCGGCGAAGGAGGACACGGGGCGCTCCAGGGCGGCGCTGGCCAGCGCATAGTGCTCGCCCTTGCGCAGGCCGACGCGGCCCATGAGGCGGTGCAGGTGGGCGGCGTAGGTGCGGCGGATGGTGGGGGGCGCCAGGACCTCGCTGGTCATCTTCAGCTCGGTGGCGCCGCGCAAGATGTTCAGGGCGCGTTCAAGCGCGCAGGCCTCGCCGTTCACGGTGGCTTCAATGCCGGCAGGTGTGCGGGTGAGGGTCACGGTGTACGTGATGCGCTCGGTGACCACGCCGCACTCCTGATAGGTGACGGTGGCGTTCCAGGTGCGGCTGTCAGCGCGGGTGCTATGGTTCATGGTGGTCCTCTGTCTGCGGGGGATTTCAGGTTGGGGGCGCTCTTTCTTGGTCGGACGAACGCCCCCTTCTCTGATGCATGAATGATAGCTTGTTGGCTAACTATTGTCAATAGCCGCGCGGCTAACATATGATGCGCATATGACCTGGCCAGAGCTGGAAACAATTCTCAGGGGCCACGCGGCGCAGCAGCCACGTGGGTTTGCTGCTCAGCTGGCACGAAAACTGGAAATCAAGCCCCCTACTGTGGCGCAGGTGCTCGCAGGCGAGAAGCGGATCCCACCAGATTGGCTGGGACCGATGCTTGAGCTGATGGGGTTAGAACTTGTAGTACAGCCCAAGTCTTGAACTTGTGTGATTTTCGTTAGCAGGGGCGTGGCACGCTCAGCCCATGCCATTTTCAGGACGAACACTCTGCACCCGTCTTCTTACTTTCCTGACTGTCGGAGCTACCCTGGCCGCCACCGCTGAGGCGACAACGCGGGTCAGTGGGTACGTCCGCAAGGACGGCACGTATGTCCGCCCATACACGCGCAGCGGGGGAAGTAGCGGCGGATACAGCACCTATACACTGCCGTCCCTCACGTTCGGGAGCTGCGATGAAGCGCGCAGCTCGGGGTTCTCAAACATTCCGCTTGGGAGCGCCGGCTACAGCTCTGGTCTTGACCGGGATGGAGACGGGGTCGCATGCGAATCTGGAGAGGGTGGCTCGTCCGCCACATCGAGTGGCACAGGATCTTTCGGCGGCCCTGCACCCCGCCCCAATACGTCGTCGCCCCGTCCAGCGCAGGCCGTGGCCGGAATCGCTTATTTCGCAGCCCGTGATTTGAAGACCAGTGGGGCCGCCCTCTCCGCCGTAGGCAAGCAATATATCCTGCAGTTGAATCAGCAGACCCTGCAGCTGGAGCTTGGCAGCAAAACCATACGGGTTAATCAGCGGCCAGACACACTCAGTGCGCCCCCCCTGCTGTTCAACGGCAAACTTTATGTCCCCGTGCGGCTCATTGAAAAACTCGGATGCACCATTACCGATATTGGCAGCAATTACTTCGGGGGGGAGTGCAAAAACCATCTCATCGTCGCCTCGGACGATGTGCTGGTCTGGTAAAGTCACGCTTCTTCAACATGTGCGGCAGCAGGACCGAGGATGACATGACAGGCTGCGGGGCATGAACGCACACGATCAGGCCAATGCCCAGCAGATCGCGCTGCTGCGCGCGGCGCTGGGCTTCCTGGCTCCACCCCACGCCACCCCAAACGCACCCCAGTACACTTCGGCGAGCCTAGGCCCAAGCAGGAATTCTCAGGAAGAAAAAAGCTGTGTGGAGCACCAAAAATCGTAAGAAGGCAGAACAAGACAGGAAAGGCCAGGAATGCCCAGAAATCGGCAGAAATGCCGTCCAGACGCATCTTTTAATCAGCGGGTTGTAGGTTCAAGTCCTACACGTCCCACCAGAAAAACCCCGTCACTGACGGGGTTTCTTTGTTTTGCATGCTGTGGCACTGGTCTGCCCCGTGCCGCTTGGGCACCTTCCAGGCACTCTGGAACGAGCGGGCGCAGGGCCAGGCTTCCCGCCAGCACCGCCCCATATGGCTTCCGGACCAGCCGTGATCACCCCTGCGCTTCGGTGCGTCCACGCCTCTCTGTCCCCGGCTTTCCTTACTCTGCGGCGCCGCCCCTCCGGTCTGGTTCAGCCGCTTTCCATCACGGCTGAGCCGGACCCCTTGTCACAACCGCGACGGCGCCGCACTGAACATCTGCCCCGGACGTGGCAGCGCCATCTCCGCTGGTGAGCAGGGCGCCACCGAGAGCACCAGGTCTGAGGCGCGGATGGACAGCAGGCCCGGCAGCGCCGTCTGGGGCAGGACCCAGTGGCTCAGCGGGGGGCAACCGCGAGCTGTGGCCGGCGCGCCAGGGGCTGGGCGCCATTCCAGGCAGGTGTGGGCCGAACTGTGCAGCAGGCGGTAGGCCAGAAGGCCCGGCGGCAGGTGCAGGTGCAGCCAGGGCAGGCGCTCGGGGTCTGGCTGGGCCGACTGCCCCAGGCGCAGGATATGCCAGCCGCCCTGCTCCTGCACCACGTGGTAGCCACACGGGGTCCACACCGAGGTGGCGGGTTCGCCCAGAGGCTCGCCGAGCCCCAGGAGCGGTCGCCAGCGGGGCGCAGGCACCGGGTCTTCAGGCACGTGGGTCCCGGCCCCCACGGCCAAACGCGCCTGCAGGCGCAGGGTGCCCGGCAGGGTACTGGCCAACGCGGCGCGCTGCAGCTCGCTGGAAAACATCAGGGGCCCGTCACGGTCTGGCGCCTGCCACGTGGCCAACTGGGTCAGGTCGAGGTGCAGGTCTCCGGGAGCGGTGCGCAGCACCCCAGCTTCCAGCGCGTCCCACACGAGCGGCATCTGGACAGTCCCCAGCGCCTGCTGGGCTTCGGCCATGCTGAAAGGCGCGGGCAACGCCGCCAGCCGGGCCAGGGGGGCACGGGCGTGGGGCAGCGCGGCGTCCAGGTCCGCCAGCAGCAGGTGGCGCTCACGGCTGGGCAGTTGCGCGCGCGGGCGGATCTGTGCCGTCTGGGCGCGCAGGGCCAGGGCCGCCGCCTGCCAGCCTTCAGACTGCTGCAGCAAGTACAGGGCGCGCCCGGGCTCCTCCGGCGCCTGCAGGCCGCGCAGCACCGAAACCAGGCCCGACAGCGTCAGGCGCGGCACTTCCGCCAAGTGCAGGCGTTCCGGGGGCAGGTGGGCCGTCAGATGTTCCAGGCACCGCTGGGTCTGCGACGGATGCACCGTGAAAATCACCAGCAGCGGCAGGGGCCACTGCGCCAGGTAGGCCAGGTGGGGCAGCAGGGTTTCGGGCAGACGCTCGGCCCCGCTAACCACCAGCGCCACCGGCCGCCCCAGACGCAGCAGGGCCTGGGTCAAGCCCGCCACCGCTTCGTCGGGTGAAGTGGCCGGGTGGGGCAGCGGCGCGCCGGCCGCCTGCTGCACCATCACGCGCGCCGCCGAGAACAACATGGCCGCGCTGGGCAGCGCCGGCACCGAAATCACCACCCAGCGTTTGTCCAGGCTCTCGGTGATCAACTGGTGGCGGCCGCTGCCGGTGGCGCCGGCCAGCACCAGCACCTGCGGCTGGCGCTGGGCCAGCCGCGCGGCCTGCCACACCGCTTCCATGGGTGGCGGCTTGGGCGCAGGCGACGGCAATTCCAGCCCCAGCAGGTCCAGCTGACGCGCCAGCCGCTCCCGGCGCCGGGGCTCGGCGCTCATCCAGGCCGCCTGCAGGGCCAGCTCAATTTCGTCGAGCAGCCGCTGGCGGGTGCGGTCCACCCAGGCGGTCAGCGCGGGGCTGTTCAGGTCGTCCAGGCCCGACAGTGGCAGGCCGCGCAGCAGGCCCAGCCAGGTGTCCAGATCGGCGGCGGGCGTCTGGCGCCACCGGGCCAGATCGGTGGGCAAGCGGGCCGCCAGCAGCGCCGAGCGCGGCGCCCCAAGCGCGAGGCCCGCAGCCCGCAGCTTGGTGAGTTCAACCCGCAAACTCGCCAGCGCCCGGGGCGAATCCCAGAGCAGCGACGCGGCGGTGTCGCGGTGATGTGGCTGGCCTTCCAGGGTCAGGAAGGTCAGCAGCGCCAAACCTTTGGCCGAGAGGTGAATGGTGGTCCCGCCCCGGGACATATAGGTGGGACCCAGCACATGCAGGGTCACAGGAAGCGACATGGCACCTCCTTTACCCGGGCCACTCAGACACTCTTAAGTGCAGGCCAAGTTGCCCCCACGTTAATCAGAAAATTAGCTCAGAGGCAAGGGGGCCCGTCACCTCCCCATGGCCGCTCGGAACGCGCTGGGCGCCGCTTTAACGTTCCTTTTAACTTCACGGAAATGCCGCGTCTTTTACCGTGCGGCCGTTTGGTCCTGGACGCGCAGGAGGGAGCACTGGGGGAATCGGGCGCGGGCTGGGCAACCAGGCAGGGAGGAACAAGGATGAAAAATCTACTTTGGCTCGCCGCTTTCCTGAGTGGGACCTCGCTGGCCGCCACGGCCACCGGCACCGGCTCGGCCTCCACGGCCACCATTGACACCGTGACCATTTCTGGGGTGCCCACCTTCGCCTTTGTGGCGGCGGACTTTCCCGGGCTGACCACCATCGCCTTTAAGCAGGCGCAGACGGTGCTGAACACCAAGACCAACGTGTCCAACACCCTGCAGGCCAAGGTGACGGGCAACATGGCCGGCAGCGGCCTGTACTACGTGAGCATCACCGACGGCGCCTACGACTGCACCACCGCCAACCACATCGGCCTGATGAACACCCTGGCCGGGCGCCAGCTCACGTGGAGCATCACCCAGGGCACCGACTCCAAGACCATGTTCTGGTGCGCCGGTGCGTCCCTGCTGATTCCCACCGACGGGCTGTCCCACGTCATTACGGTGAACGCCACGACGTTCTAACCCCCCCACCCGGCGTGCCAAGCCCGGCGGCCTTCCCCCAGGGGCCTCCCGGCTTGGCTTCGCTGGTGGTGTCCCCCCGGTGCGGGTGCGGGGCCCGCCGCGCGCCCTTCTGCTTTTCCATCTCCCCACGAGGTGCCTCCCATGCGACTGTGGTTTCTGGCCCTGCTGTGCTGCCTGCTGGGGTCGTTTGCCCGCGCCGACCTGAGTGTGACCACGCCCCTGGTGCGCCTGCTGCCGCTGCGGGCCGGGATGCAGCACGAAGGCCGCATTACCTTTCAGAACACCTCCGCGCTGCCGCTCACCGTCCGGGTGGCGCAGGCGGATTTTCACCTGTCGGTGGACCAGGGCGCTCAGCTCTCGGCGCCGGGCAGCACGCCGCAGTCCAACGCGCCCTGGGTCACGGTGGATAACCGCCCCTACACGCTGGCGGCGGGCGAAAGCGTGACGGTACCGTTCCGGGTGCAGGTGCCCGCTGACGCGCCCAACGGCAGCCGCTGGAGCGCCATTCTGGTCGAAGCGAACCTGCCCACGGTGCCGGTCAACACCCCCGACGGCGCCAAGACCAACGTCTCGGTGCAGGTGGTGCGCACCTACGTGACCTCGGTGGTGACGGTGCTGGGCGAGACCGGCGCGGGCGCCGTGCTGCTGGATTTTGCCCGCCCCACCCTGGCCCTGGACACCCGCACCGTGGAGGGCAAGCCGCAGCCGGCCCACACGCTGAACGTGGAGTTCCTGAATGCGGGCGTGCAGGCCACCACGGCGCTGCTGACCGCCCAGGTGTTCAGCGGCGGCAAACCCGTGGCGCAGGCGGAACTGGACCAGATGCTGGCCCTGCCCGGCGAGGGCCGCGTGACCAAATTCAGCCTGCCGCTGCTGCCCCCCGGCGACTACGAGGTGGTGCTGCTGGCCGACGCCGGGGGCGACGATGTGTTCGGCGCCCGCTTTGCCCTGACCGTCCGGCCATGAAACGCGCGGCCCTGCTGACCTGCCTGTGGCTGGGCACCCTAAGCGGGCTGGGGGCCCAGGCCGCCGTGCGCCTGAGCGGCGAGGTCAGCGGTGAAACCGGGCGCGGCGCCCTGACCCTGCGCCTGGAGGTGCGCCATGACAGTGGCCCCGCCGAGGAGGTGCGACCCACGGTCACCCTGCCGCCGGGCTGGCGCCTGCTGCTGCCCCCGCCGGCCGTGACTGTGGCCCCCGGCGAGGTGCGCGCCGTGACCCTGACCATCCTGCCCCCCACCGGCACGCCCGCCGGCCGCTACCCGGTGCGCGTGCAGGCCGGCGAGGCCGAGACCACCATTCAGGTGGAGGTGGCCGCCCTGGCCCGCGCCAGCATCCAGCCGCTGAATATCCCCGGCTTGGCGGTGGGCGACCGCTACGAGGCCACCTTTGTGGTCACCAACACGGGCAACGTGACCCTGCGCAGCCCGGTGGTGGCCAGCAGCGCGCTGGGCTACCGGGTGCGCGCTTCGCCGGCCCAGGTGGAGTTGGCCCCCGGCGCGCAGGTCACGGTGACGGTCACGGTGACGGTGCCCCGGCTGGCGGTGCCCTCGCAGCGGCACCTGTTAGAGCTGGACCTGCCCGGCTACACCCGCGCGGCGGCGCGCGCCGTGACGGAACTGGTGTCGGAAACCCTGGCGCTGTCGGCCACGCACGTGACCCTGCCGCTGACCCTGCGCGCCGAGGCCGAGGGCGCGCCGGGCAGCGCGCGCGTGGTGCTGGGCGCCCAGGGCACCGCCCAGCTGGAAAACGGCGCGGAACTGGAGGTGGACCTGAACACCCGTACGCCGCGCCTCAGCTACCGCCAGCGCCGCTGGAGTGCCGAGGCCGGGTACGTGCCGTTTGGACTGCGCTTCGAGCCGTTGCAGGGCCTTCGCCTGGGCACCACCGACGGCCCCCTGACCGTGGCGGCTGGCCTTTACCGGCAGGCGGCGCCGCTGGGCTGGCTGAGCTGGCCGGCCACGCCCGGAAGCGCGCCGGGGCCGTGGAACGCCGGCCTGGAAGTGCTGTACCTCACCCCGGAGCGGCGCGCATGGGCCGAGGTGCTGCTGGGCGGCAGCGGGTGGCGCGTGGGCAGCACCCTGAACCTGACCCTGGCCCCGGGCTGGCGCCTGCGCGCCGGGGGCGACGCCCGCTCCGACGGCACGTGGCAGGGTGAGGTGGGCCTGAATCAGGCGTCGCCTGGCCAGACCTTCAGCGCCAGCTTGGCGGCCCGGCGGGTGGCCGGCGAGCGGCAGTGGCGCGCCGCCGCCAGCGCCAACTGGCCCAACCTGCGCGGCTTTGACCTGGGCCTTTCAGGGGCGTGGAACGGGGGCGGCAGCGTCACAGCGCCCGGCTACGGCCCGGAGGGGGCCGAAGCCCAGCTCAGCCTGGGGCGCGCGCTGGGCTGGGGCCGCTGGTCGGCGCGCTACGCCTACCAGCAGACCGCCACCGCGCAGCACGCCAACCACGAACTCAGCGTGTCGCTCGCCACCGACGCGGCGCGCACGCTGCAAACCGTGCTGGTGGGCTACGGGCCGGTGTGGCGCTGGACCTACAGTGGCCGCGCCAGCCTCTCCGGGGCGGGGGGCACCTGGACCCCCAGCCTGGACCTCGCGCAGGTGGCGGGCTCGCCGCTGCAACTGGGGGCGGCTGTGGCCTGGAGCCTGCCGCTGCAAGAGGGGCTGGGCCTGACCCTCAGCGGCGGCACCCGCGACGCCCTGGCGGGGCAATGGTTTGTGGGGGCCGAAGGCAAATACGCGTGGGCCGACGGCGCCGAGGTGGCGGGGCAGCTGAATTACACGCGTGGGGCGAGCAGCGGGCTGTCGTGGCGCCTGAGCGTGCGCGTGCCCGCCGAACTGCCCCTGGCCCAGCGGCAGAACGTGGGCCGCCTGGAAGGCACAGTGCAGGATGCCAGCGGGCAGCCTCTGGCTGGCGTGCTGGTGCGCGCCGGGGCCGCGACCACCCGCACCGACGCCGCCGGGCACTACCTGTTCAGCGCCCTGCCGGGTGGCCCCACGGCCCTGACTGTGGGGACCGGGCCCGACCAGGTGGTGCGCCCGGCGGTGCCGCTGGCCGTGACCGTGACCCCCGCACGCACCCTCACCCAGAACCTGCGGGTGCTGCCCGGGATTCAGGTGGTGGGGGCCCTGCGCCTGGAACTGCCGGACCCCGCCCGGCTGAGCGCCGAGTCGCAGGTGGTCAGCGTGCCGCCCTCGGCGCTGGCGGGCGTACCGGTGGGGCTGCAGGCCGAAGACGGCACCATTACCGAGGCCATCAGCAGCGAAACCGGCGGGCTGATCTTTGCCGCGCTCCCCCCGGGCCGCTACGTGGTGGTGCCGCCGCCCGAGGGGCACCCACTGCGCACCCTGGCCACCCTGAGCCTGGAACCCACCACGCTGGACCTTGCGCCCGGCACGCCCGCCACCCTGCAGGTGCGGGTGCAGCCGCGCGTGCGGACCGTGCGGGTGCGCAGCGGCGGCACGGTGGAGCAGTTGCCGCCCCCCACCAACCGCTGATGACCCGCCCTGGCCCCACGGCCCACAACCCACCCAGCGGTGGCCCGCCCGCACGAACCCTCAACGTATTTCGGGGCTCTGCGGCCTAAGCGGGCCAGGGCTTTTGCCGGGAAGAGGTCCAGCGGCCAAGCCACAAGCGCCGTTTTATGTCCTGGCGCGGCACGGTGGAGGGGCCTTGGACGGTTGCCGTTCAACCCATGACCGCACCGGCACACCGCCGCTTGCCTGCCGCTTGTCCTGGCGACTGTTTTTTCTCTTCCACTCTGCTCAGGTTGAACTGTTTTTGTCACTGTTCAACGGGTACCTCTCTCAGCCAATAAGCGGGGCTGTGGCTGCCCTGCCGTCCCCTACCCGCAGCGGAAGGGAATGGGCACTGGGCCGCAGCAGCACACCCCACGCACCGAGCCGCCAGTGACCTGGGCCGCGCCAGCAAGGTGACTGTACGCCTGGGCGCAGGTCTGAAAACGGGCGGCGATGTCGGGGCGGGCGGCCAGGGCGCCGCGCTCGGCCACCAGCCGGCGCACGGCGGCCGAACACGAGTCGCCGCCGTAAAAGGCTGCGTGGGCACAGCGGAAGCCCTTGAGGGGTGAGAGCCAGCGCTGGTAGAGGTCAATGGACGAAAGCACGGCGGTGTTCAGGAAGGGCATGGCAGGGCCTCCAAGAAGGGCGCAGGCAGGGGCGCAGCGGCACAAACGATGAAGCGGGCCACCCCGAAAGGCCGCCCGCCTGATCGCCAACCCCCTCTGTTCCGGTCAGCGCGGGGTGTGGTTGGTGGTGGTCGTGGTGTGCACCGCCGTGTGCTTGGGGCGCGACAGACCAGCCAGACCGGCCAGGCCCAGCAGGCCCAGCCAGCCCCAGTCCATGCCGTCGCGGTCACGGGTTTCGGTGGTCGTGGTGGTCGTCTGGGTGGTGGTGTCGGTGCTCGCCGTATCGTTCGTGTCCTGCGCCAGGGCAGGCATGGGGGCAGCGGCCAGAGCCAGAACCAGCAGGGTCTTTTTCACGTTCATAAAGCCTCCTCCTATGCACTGTGTGCGTAGCTACGAAAAAAGATCGCACGCAAGCTGGCCCGCTGCCGCACAGGAAGTCTTGCGCTCCCCTTGGGCTTTTCTTCAGTGTGCGCGCGGCCGCGCTTGCGTTGGCGGCACCCACGCGTCTCTAAATGCCTGCCCAAGTCAAACCGCAGATTGTGGCCCCGGCTCTTGTCTATAACCTCAAGCATGAGGCACTTCTGGGCGAACAACGCACTGTCCATCGTCCTGGTTCTGCTGTTTGCGGCGTTCTGGGTGGGGCAGGCCCTCACCGGCTGGGCGGTGCACAACGAAGAACTGCAGACCCTGAACCAGCACACCCTCGGTTGGGG
This sequence comes from Deinococcus multiflagellatus, assembly GCF_020166415.1. Taxonomy (NCBI): domain Bacteria; kingdom Thermotogati; phylum Deinococcota; class Deinococci; order Deinococcales; family Deinococcaceae; genus Deinococcus; species Deinococcus multiflagellatus. The sequence goes on along the minus strand of NZ_JAIQXV010000007.1, from coordinate 95,103 downwards.
GCAGTACCTGACTTCCGCGCACTTCTGGTCGTCCACCGCCGAGAACTGGGAGAGCGAGTTTCTGCAGATGGCGGCCTTTGTGACCCTCACCATCTACCTGCGCCAGCGCGGCTCGGCCGAGTCCAATCCCTTTCCCGACGAGCAAACCGCCGAAGAGCGCCAGAAGGACGCCGACGACGCCGCCACGCCCGGCTTCTGGCGGCGCAACAGCCTCTCGGTGGTGCTGGGGGGGCTGTTCCTGGGCTCGCTGGGGCTGCACCTCGTGAGTTCGTGGCAGGATTACAACCTGCAGGAGCAGGCCCGGGGCCAGGACGCCCTGAGCCTGGGGGCGTTTCTGGGCCAGCCGGAATTCTGGTTCGAGTCCTTCCAGAACTGGCAAAGCGAATTCCTGGCGGTGGTGGCGATTGTGGTGCTCACGATTTTCCTGCGGCAGGTGGGCTCGTCGCAGTCCAAGGCGCTGTCGGACCCCAACGACAAGACCGGGGACGCCTGACCGTGGCCGACATTCGCCCCGAATCGTGGTCGGCGCTGCTGGACGCCCTGCAGCACAACACCTGGAATCCGCAGCTGCGCCGCTTTCGCTCGCCCTACGTGTTCCGGGGGCAGGGCACGCCGGCGCCGCTGACCACCTCGCTGCAGCGGCTCTCGGAGGCCCCGCGCGACATTGAGCGGCATCTGGTGCGCGCTTTTCGCAAGTACGCCCTGGCCACTGTGCCGCCGCAGGATGACCTGTGGACGTGGCTGACCATCGGGCAGCACCACGGCCTGCCCACCCGGCTGCTGGACTGGAGCTATTCGCCGCTGGTGGCCCTGCACTTCGCCACCAGTGACGAGCGCCACGACGACGAGGACGGCGTGGTGTGGCTGCTGGACGCCCCGGCCAGCGCGGCGGGGTTGCCCCCCGACCTGCGCGAGTTGCTGGCGCGCGAGGGCGGCAACGTGTTCACCACCGAGATGCTCAGCACCTTTGGCCGCGTCGCCCCGGAGATGCCCCTCCCCTACGACGCCGAAATTGGCTGGCTGGACCGCCTGGAAGCGCAGCACGGCGAGCCCTTTTTGCTGCTGCTGGAGCCCCCCTCCATTGACCAGCGCATCGTGCAGCAGTCGGCGCTGTTTGCCCTGCTGTCCAGCCCTGACGTGCGGCCCGAAGACTGGCTGCGCCGCCAGCCGGACCTGGCGCGGCGGGTGGTGGTGGCGCGCGAGCTGAAGTGGGAAATCCGCGACCGCCTGGACCAGTTCAACATCAACGAGCGCACCCTGTTTCCTGACCTGAGCGGCTTAAGCCAGTGGCTGCGGCGCTACTACCGCCAGCGCCGCGAGCCCCCGGACCCGGACGCCCCCGAAGCCCGCACGCCTGAAGACGAGCGCGATCAGGCCCGCTGAGACGGATGCCGGATCATCCGTTCCAGCCCCTGCACGTCGCTTCGGTGCGTCCAGGCCTCTCCGTCACCGTTGTTCCTTCTCTGCGACGCCGCTCTGCGAGCCCCTCCGGGCGGGTTCATCCGTGAGGGAGGAACGGATGAACCGGAATCCTTATGAGACGGCGCTCAGAGAGCCGGGGGCGAGGGGTGAGCGGACGCGCACCGCTCCACCGCAGAACGCACCCGGGGACAGATGAGACTCCGGCGCTGGAACAGCGGAGTTGCGCTCTGCCCAGGAGGCCTTGGCATCAGCGTCGGCCCGTAGGCGGGGTCTTCCCGGGCCTGAAGGAAAGCGCGGGCCGCCGTCAGCACCATTCTTCCTGTCGTCTTCCTGGCGCACGCCGCCTCGCGGCGCACTACCACGCTTTGGGGTCACTGTCCGGTTCTTCCAGCAGCAGCCACAGATCCCGCCCCTGCTCGGCGGCGCTCCGCTGGGCGTCCAGCAGCGTGGCTTCCAGTTCCTGGCTGAGGTGGGGATGGCGGCGGCGGAAATCGGCGTAGTCGCACAGCAGCAGGGCCAGCCGGGGCGGCGTGCGGTCGGGGTCGGTCAGCACGTCGTACAGCGCGTCCCAGTTGCGGCCAAAGGCGCCGGGCAGGGCCAGCCCCGCGCCCAGGGCCAGCATCAGGCCGTCTTTGTCGTGGACTTCCCCGAACTTGATCTCGCGCACCCCGATCTGGTGGCCGGCCGCCAGAATGCGGGGCTCGTGGGGGGCAACCTGCAGGCCCTGGGGCGGCTCATTGAACACCTGAATCATGGCGCAATCCTCCGGAAACTGGCGTAGTGGTCGGCGGTGTAATAGCACTCGGCGGTGCGGGTCACGGGCGCCCCGCCACACACGATGCGCCGCGCGCCCCGGTCGGTTTCGCCGGGGGTGGGCACGGTGTATTCGCGGTAATAGCCGCTCGGCTGCCGGGGAAGCAGCCGCTCGCGGTTGCCGAACGCCGCGCCGTCCTTGCGGTACGGAAAAGGACCGCCCTGGGCAATGCGCCCCAGCACCTGCCGGCCTTCGGGGGGCAGGGCCGCCCGCGTAACCCACGGCAGGCCACTGACCGGATCGCGGGCCGCCGCTGTTTCAGCGCGCTGCGTGCTCTGCGGGGGCGGGGCAGCCTGCGTGGTCTGGGCCGGCGCCGGGTCGCAGGCCACCAGCCACCCGGCGAGCATCAGGGGGACCAGCAGCAGGGGAAAGGGGCGGACAGACCTCATAGGCTGCAGTCTAGAAGGCGCCCGTCCAGCCACGTCAGCAGTCCGGGCAGCACCTGGGTTAATCCTTTGTAGACCACCTGTTCAGGGGTCATGCTGCGCAGCGCCGTTGCCAGCGCGCGGGCCTGGGCAGGGGTTTCCACCGCCTCCTGCAGCGGGTACGTGAAGGGCCGGATGGTAAACAGCGCGCCGTGGGCAGCCGGAAAGCCGGCGAGGGTCTGGCGCTCCACACGCAGAAAGGCGGCGTCCGGGTCAAAGGTGGTGTCCGGGGCGCGGTCAGCGTCGGCGGGGGCGGCGGGGTGGTGGTCCAGGCGGCCCGTCATGCTGATGCCCCAGGCAAAGCGCACGAAGGGTCCGCGCGCAATCACCGCGTCCACCAGCTTTGGGGCCGTGGCATTCATAGGGCCGCTGCCCGCCACCGGGGTATGCACCGCCACAAAGTCGCGCCCCAGCTTGTCGCGCGGGTCCCAGTGCTGCGGGCTCAGGACATGGGTGGCCGCCAGCCAGTCGCGCCCGCTGGCGGGGTCGCGGGCGATCAGGGCAAGGTCCTCGGGGGCATTCAGGCCCAGAAAGTCCAGGGCATGCAGGGGCGTCAGATCGTGGACCAGCGCGGCGTCGGGGGCGTCAAAGCGCTGCAGGTCTTCTACCGCGTTCCAGCGCAGGTTCAGCGTGGCCTGCCAGCCCAGGGCCCTGTTGCGCAGGGTCCGGCCGTCCCAGGTCACCCGGCCGCCGCTGTCGGCCGCCAGGGTGCGGGCGATGTGGGTCAGCGCCGCTTCGCGCAGGTCTGGGCCCAGGGCCGCCTCGCCCATGTATTCCCAGGCTGCCCGGCGATGGGCCGCCGCCTTGCTGGCGATAAACGGCGCGTAAGTGTCATCGAAGGCGAAGGTGTGGTGCTCGGGCGCGGGGGGGTCCAGCCAGGGAATGGCCTGCGCCCCCAGGCGATACAGCCCCGCCGAGACAGCGTAAACACCACTCAGGAAGGGGCGGTAAATCAGGGGGTGCTTCACCATGGATCAATATTCAGGGTGAATTGCCCGTCTGGTTGCAGGACCACCCGGACATGGGCCTGCCACAACAACTCGTGCAAGGGCAGTGACAGCGTCGCCCACAGTAATTCCGCTGCGCTGTGGGTGCTCACTGGGAACACCGTGACCGGAGGCACGACGATGGCCGTCTCCATCGTCGTGCCACTCCACCACCTCAATGCTCGCCCGTTTGGCGTAGGCGGTAATGGCCTCTTTCTGCACCGTGGGCCCGAACTGCTGCATCTGGGGCAGGGTGCTGACCCGGAAATAAGCGGCAGCGCGCGTCATGGGTTGGCTGTGGCGTAGTCGGCCGCCAGCTGGTCAATGGTGCTGCCTACGTCATCTGCAAAATCATTAGTCAGGGCTGTTCCAGTACGACCTGTTACCCCAAAAGAGCCCGCATTCCAAATACTGACAACTCCCGGGAAGGTCAATTGGTCATAAATATCAACGGCGAAGCTGTATGCCAACACCCCTAACGAGGTTTTGAAAGCGTCTATTTGCACGTAAACCCTCGTGCGGGACAGATCGCAATTGGTGGTAAAGGGAACACGATAAGCCCTGAGCTTTGTAGAAACCTTCTGAAAGACTGCTTCACTGATCGCGGCAGCTTCCACACCTACGCTTTGGCCCACTTGGACGCTTGCCTTATCAAAACAGGTGTTCAGGTTCTTGAGGTTTGCTGGATCGCGGTTGGCCGCCTGAGCAGTTGACACGACAAGCATTCCCAACAGAATCCGTTTCCGCATGACCCATTGTGCCACTGGATTAGTACCCGCTGGCATAAAAATGCCCGCGCAGGGTGGGCTGAGAGGATTATCTACGCCGTTGTGCTTGGAGAAGGGGCTCTTGCTCAACCTCTCCAACCGCCCGGTCTGATTTGACCTGAAGAGGGACAACTGGGGAAATAGGGGGGTCCGTTTAGACCAGCCCCTCAGACGTCCCAGCTGCGTCAGGTGTACCATTGCGAAGAACGCCCTTGCTGAGCTGAGTGTCTAAAGAGAAGCGGCGCGCGGGATCAGCTAGACCCGTGCGCCGCTGGGCAAGTCGGTTCAGCTTAAGTTGTGATTGGAGGCGGTGGCGCCCGGGGCACTCTCAGAGCAGTGGGAACTTGCCGACGTCAAACCCTCGCCCCTGTCTCTATCAGCACCCTCCCTGCCCCGAACGTCGCCCGGTCCTCACTCAGGCCAGATTGCCGTTGGTCATCACGCCGGTGGCAATCAGCACCAGAATCAGCACGCCCACCACCACGCGGTAAACCGCAAAGCCCTTGAAGGTGTTGGTGGAGACGAACCTCAGCAGCCAGCCAATGGCCAGGTAGGCGGTTACGAAGCTCACGCCAGCGCCCAGCAGCACGTTGGTCAGGCCAATTTCGCGGAAGATCAGTTCGCGCTCCTGAATCAGGTTCAGCAGGGCGGCGCCGCCCAGGGTAGGCACGCCCAGGTAAAAGCTGAACTTGGTGGCCGTGGCGCGGTCCAGGCCCAGCACCATGCCGCCCAGAATGGAACTGGCGCTGCGCGAGAATCCCGGCCACAGGAGCGCGAGGCACTGCAGCGCGCCGATGAGGAACGAGCGCTTCACGCCAATCTTTTCAATGGTGTCCACGTTCGGCGTCACCTTTCGGCTCTCGATCAGCCACATCAGCACGCCGCCCACGATCAGCGCCCAGGCCACCACGCTGGGGCGGAATAGGAACGCCTTGATGGCGTCGCCAAACAGCAGGCCCAGAATCACCGCCGGAATGCAGGCCACCAGCACGCCCAGCCACAGGGTGCGCTGGGTCTGGTCGCTCCCCACATGCCGGAGCTTCAGAAAGTCCCGCCAGTAGTACACCAGCACGCTGAGGATGGCGCCGCCCTGAATCACCACTTCAAAGGCGTCCTTGACCTCCTTGGTCCAGGGCACGCCCATCAGGTTGCCGGTCAGGATCAGGTGCCCGGTGGAACTGATGGGCAGGAATTCGGTGATGCCCTCGACGACTCCATACACAATGGCGTACAACCAGTCCATAGCTGCGAAGTGTACGCCCTGGGCGCCGCGCCGTGGCGTCCGCCGGAAGATGCACACTGGGCACAATGACCCTGCACCCCCACCTGCGCCGCTGGACCCTGGAACCCGACGGCGAGCCCTTTTCCACCCACAGCAGTGACCTGTGGCCGGTGCGCTGGCAGGGCCGCCCGGCCATGTTGAAAGTGGCGCGCGGGGCTGAAGAAGAGCGCGGGCATGGCCTGATGGTGTGGCTGGCCGGCATGGGCGCCGCGCAGGTGTACCGCCACGAGGGAGCGGCCCTGCTGCTGGAGCGCATTGAGGGCGAACATGCCCTGAGCGCGGTGGTCCAGGCCGGCCACGACGATGAGGCCAGTCGGCTGCTGTGCGCTGTGGCCGGGCAGGTCCATGCCCCCCGCGCGGCCCCCTGGCCGGACCTGCTGCCCCTGCCCCAGTGGTTCCGCGCGCTGGCGCTGGCCCAGGACCACGGCGAGCTTTTTGCCCACTGCTGGGCGGTGGCCCAGGCCCTGCTGGCCACGCCCCAGGATGTACGCCCCCTGCACGGCGACCTGCACCACGGCAACGTGCTGCACAGCGCGGCGCGCGGCTGGCTGGTGATTGATCCCAAGGGCCTGCTGGGGGAACGGGGCTTTGATTTCGCCAACCTGCTGTGCAACCCCTCGCTGGACATCGCACGGCAACCCGGGCGGTTGGAGAGACAGGCGGGCGTGATTGCGGCAGCGGCCGGGCTGGACCGCGCCCGCCTGCTGGCCTGGGTGGCGGCCTACGCGGGGCTCTCGGCGGCGTGGCACAGCGAAGATGGGCAGACCGAAGAAGCCCGGCACACGCTGGAGATCGCGCAGCAGGCCCTGGCCCTCTCCTCAGAGACCTGACATTGGTCTATACTCTTCGTTTGGGTGCCCCCGTGACCCTGCCTGTGCGCGCTCGAGCGTCGCGCCTGGGCCTGGCCCCCTTTGGCGGGGCTGGCACGCGGACGGCAAACTTTTTCCCACTCAACGCTCAGGAGTTTTCATGTCGTACATCTCCATGAAGCAGCTGCTGGAAGCGGGCGTGCACTTCGGGCACGAAACCAAGCGCTGGAACCCCAAGTTCAAGCGGTTTATCTTCGCCGAGCGCAACGGCATTTTCATCATTGACCTGCAAAAGACCCTGAAGCAGGTGGACCGCTCCTTCGACTTCATCAAGGACCTCGCCGAGCGCGGCGGCGTCATCCTGTTCGTGGGCACCAAGAAGCAGGCCCAGGAAATCGTGGAACTCGAAGCCCGCCGCACCGGCATGCCCTTTGTCACCAGCCGCTGGCTGGGCGGCATGCTCACCAACTTCAAGACCATGCGCACCCGCATTGATCGCCTGAACGAACTCGACGATATGTTCGAGTCCGGCCGTATCAATGACCGCCTGAAGGCCGAGCGCATCAAGCTGGCCGCCGAGCGCGAGCGCCTGCAGCGCTTCGTGGGCGGCATCCGCAAGATGAGCCGCCTCCCCGACGCGATCTTCGTGGTGGACCCCACCAAGGAAGTCATCGCCGTGCAGGAAGCCAACCGTCTGGGCATCCCCGTCATCGCCCTGGCCGACACCGACTCTGACCCGGATGTCATTGACTACATCGTGCCCGGCAACGACGACGCCATCCGCTCCATTCAGCTGATCACCCACCGCATCGGCGACCTGCTGGTCGAAGCGCGCGGCGGCGGCGAGGATGTGGGCGCGGCCGAGGGCGGCGCCGAGCAGACCGAAGACACCGAGAGCATCGAAGCCTAACCAGAGGCCGGAAGGGGGCTGCGTCCGGCGAAGGTGCTTTGCCCGGACCGCCCCTTTTTCCAGCCGCACCGAAGCCGCTTCACTTTCTTTCCCAGGAGGGATACCCATGCTGGAATCGATCAAGAAACTCCGTGAACTGACGGGCGCAGGCATGATGGACGTGAAAAAGGCCCTGGCCGACGCCGGTAACGACGAAGACAAGGCCATTGCCCTGCTGCGCGAGCGCGGCATCGCCAAGGCCGTGAAGAAGGGTGACCGCGAAGCCAAGGAAGGCATCGTGCGCTTCAAGGTGGACGGCAACCGCGCCGCCATCGTGGAAGTGAACAGCGAAACCGACTTCGTGGCCCGCAACAGCGACTTCCAGGCCGTGGTGGAGCAGTTGGCCCAGGCCGCGCTGGACGCCAAGACCAGCGACCTCGAAGAGTTCAAGAACTTCAGCGTGAACGGCGAAACCGTCGCCACCCTGGTCGCCGCCACCGCCGGCAAGATCGGTGAGAACATTGTGCTGAACCGCGTGGCCTACCTGGAAGGCAGCACCGTGGCCGGCTACGTGCACAGCAACGGCAAGATTGGCGTGCTGGTGGACGTGGAAGGCGGCGACGATGCCAAGGCCAAGGACGTGGCCCTGCATGTGGCCGCCGAGCGCCCCCAGTTCCTGACCCGCGACGAAGTGAACAGCTCCGACATCGAGAAAGAGCGCGAAATCCTGACGAACAAGGCGCTGAACGAGGGCAAGCCCCAGCAGATCGTCGAGAAGATCGTCGAGGGCCAGATCGGCAAGTTCTACTCCGAGAAGGTGCTGCCCGAGCAGGCCTTCGTGAAGGACAACAGCCTGACGGTCGCCAAGTACCTGGGCGACGCCAAGGTCAAGCGCTTCGTGCGCTTCGAGATCGGCGCGTAAATCCTGCGAAGAGGGCCCCTGCAACAGGGGCCTTTTTCCTGCACGCGGCCTTTTTTTCTTCGCTCCTCCGGCAGCCGCGCACCTGGGCTGCCGGCTCTTTCTTGACGCCCAGCGAGGTTCACATGTTCAAGCGCGTCCTACTCAAGCTGTCCGGCGAATTTCTGGCCGGCGAATCCGGCTTTGGGATCAGCCCCGACACCACGGCGGCGCTGGCCCGGCGCATTACGGCGGCGCTGGACGGCACAGGGGTGGAACTGGCCATCGTGATTGGCGGCGGCAATTTCTGGCGCGGCGAGCGCAATGGCAAGGGCATGGACCCCGCCACCGCCGATTACATTGGCATGCTGGGCACGGTGATGAACGCCATGGCCCTGCAAGACGCCATGGAAACCGCCGGGCGCCCCACCCGCGTCATGAGCGCCATTCAGATGGCGGCGGTGGCCGAGCCGTACATTCGCCGCCGCGCCATCCGCCACCTGGAAAAAGAGCGCGTGGTCATTTTCGGCGGCGGCAACGGCGCGCCCTTTTTCACCACCGACACCACCAGCACCCTGCGCGCCCTGGAAATTGGGGCCGAGGTGGTGCTGATGGCGAAAAACAAGGTGGACGGCGTGTACGACAGCGACCCGCGCAAGAACCCGGATGCCAAGTTCATTGCCCAGGCCACGCACCTGGAAGTGGTGGAGCAGCGCCTGGAAGTGATGGACGCCACCGCCCTGACCCTGTGCATGGACCGGGGCCTGCCCATCGTGGTGTTCGACTTGTTCCAGGAAGGCAACCTGCGCCGCCTGCTGCAGGGCGAGCGCGTGGGCACGCTGATTCAAAGTTAGGCAGCGGGGTGCGGGGAGCGGTGCGCGGGACGGCAGGGCGACTGGCTGTCACGGCCCACCCGCAAGCCAGCCACCATGCCTTTCACCGCGCCCTGCCTCCTGCCTCCCCATCCTTTACACTGACCCCACTTCCCCGTAAGGAGACTTCCCCATGGCTGACATGAAATCCATCCAGGCCGACGCCCGCGAGAAGATGGGCAAGGCGATTGAAGCGCTGGAAAACAACCTCTCGGTGCTGCGCACAGGCCGCGCCAACCCCGGCATTCTGAAAAAGGTGCTGGTGGACTACTACGGCTCCACCATGCCGATTGATCAGGTCGCCAGCATCACCACGCCCGACGCCCGCACGCTGGTCATCACGCCCTGGGACCGGGGCGCGCTGAACCCCATCGAAAAGGCGATCCGCGACAGCGACCTGGGCCTGAACCCCAACAACAAGGGCGACACCATCTTTATCTCGCTGCCCATGCTGACCGAGGAGCGCCGCAAGGACCTGGTCAAGAACGCCAAGAACTACGCCGAGGATGCCCGCATCGCCATTCGCAACATCCGCAAGCACGCGCTGGATGAAGTGAAGAAGGTCGAGGGCATGGGCGACGACGACATCAAGCGCGGCGAGGGCGAGGTGCAGAAACTCACCGACGAGTTCGTGGCCAAGGTGGACACCACCTTCCAGAAGAAGGAGCAGGAAATCCTCGGGTGAAGGCGCTGCGCGCCGGTCGTGGAGGGTGGGGTGTGGGGGGTGGGGCCGTGCCTACCACCGACAACCCACAGCCCACAGCCTTTCTGATACGACTTCCGAAAAATTCCGTAATACGTTACGGAATTTTTCCGACCGGAGGGAGAGGGAAAGGGTACGGATTTCCGGGAATTGGAGGAACATCCAGTTCTTTTCTGGATGTTACGGAAATGGACGGAATCCGTATGGGAGGGCCGCCATGGAGTCGCTGAGCAGCCGCATCCTCACCAGCGTGGTGGGGTTTGTCATTCTCAGCGTGGTCGTGTGGATCGGCTGGGGGGCGCTGCTGCCCGCCTTGATCGTGGTGGCGGTCATGGCGCTGCGCGAGTACATCCGCATGCTGGACCGCAACGACATTGACGTGCGGCGCATGAGCCTGGGGGTCTTTGCCGCCGCGCTGCTGGTGGCCAGCCTGCCCATGTGGCCCGGAACGCCCTGGCCCGGGGGCTCGTGGCGCGAGGCGGTGCTGACGGTGGCGATTGGCTACTTTCTGGTGGTGGAGGTGATCCGCCCCGGCGAGCGGCCCCTGGAGCGCATTGTGTACTCCATTTTCGGGCTGCTGTACATCCCGTGGCTGCTGGGCTATTTCCTGCTGCTGCGCTACAGCCCGGATGGGCATGACGGCCTGCTGTACTTTGCCCTGCCGCTGCTGGCGACCTTTGCGGCGGATATCGGCGGGTACTTTGTGGGACACTTTTTCGGGCGGCGCAAACTGGCCCCGGAAGTCAGCCCCGGCAAAACGGTGGAAGGCTCGATTGGGGGCCTGCTGTTCAGCTTCCTGATGGTGCTGGGCCTGACCACCCTCACCCACATCTGGACGCCGTTCGAGGCGCTGCTCTATTCCATTCTGGTGGCCAGCGCCAGCCAGCTAGGCGACCTCGCCGAGAGCCTGCTCAAGCGCGCGCTGAAAACCAAGGACAGCGGCACCAGCCTGCCCGGCCACGGCGGCTTTCTGGACCGGGTGGACAGCCTGCTGTTCGCCGTGCCCGCCACCTATCTGTTTCTGAACATCAGCGTGTTTACGCGGTAGGGCCGTGAGAGTGGAGCAGGACAAGAGCGGGCGGCCTGCGCAGGTCGCCCGCTTGGCGTTTCCGGGGCCTTTGCCCACAGCTTTGGGGCGGGTCTTCCACTAGCATGGCCGCAATGACGCAGCTGGGGCAGGACAACCGCATCACCGTGCTGGGCAGCACCGGCAGTATCGGCACGCAGACACTGGACATCGCGCGGGAACGGGGCTACCGGGTGACCGCCCTGGCCGCCGGGAAGAACCTGGACCTGCTGGCCGAGCAGGTGCGCGAATTTGGCCCAGATGTGGTCAGCGTGGACGAGGGCGTGTATGCCCAGGCCCGCGAGCGCTTTGCCGGGCGGACGGTGGTGGCCGACCCCAGCGCGCTGGCGGTGCTGGAGACCGACGTGGTGGTGAACGCCATGAGCGGTCTGATTGGGCTGGCGCCCACCCGCGCCGCGCTGGAAGCCGGGCAGGCGGTGGCCCTGGCGACCAAGGAAGCGATGGTCACGGCCGCCCATCTGATGTGGGAGGCGGCAGCGAAGGGCGGCGGGCGCGTGGTGCCCATTGATTCGGAGCACACCGGCGTGTTTCAGTGCCTGACCGGCGAACACATGGCCGATGTGGCCGAAGTGATTCTGACCGCGTCTGGCGGCCCCTTCCGCGAGGGCCCGGCCGACCTGAGCGGCGTGGGCCCCGAACAGGCCCTGAGGCACCCCTCCTGGCGCATGGGCCCGAAAGTCACCATTGACAGCGCCACGCTGATGAACAAGGGGCTGGAGGTCATGGAGTGCGCCAGCCTGTACGGCCTGCCGCTGTCGCAGGTGGGCGTGGTGATTCATCCCCAGAGCCTGATTCACGCGGCGGTGCGCTTCCGGGACGGCAGCCTGAAGGCGCAGTTTGGCCCCACCGACATGCGCCTGCCCATTGCGTATGCCATAGACGCTGCCCCCACCGGCATGACCCGCCCCGGCGACGTGCGCGGCGCGCGGCGCGGGCGCGAGGTGGGCCCCCACCTGGGCTGGCCCATGCGCGGCGAGTGGACCTTCAGTGCGCCGGACCAGGAGCGTTTTCCCTGCCTGGCCCTGGCCTACCGCGCGGGTGAAGCGGGGGGCCTCAGTCCCGTGGCCCTGAACGCCGCTGATGAGGTGGCCGTGGACGCCTTCCTGGCCGGGCAGATTGGCTTTCTCGATATTCCGCGTCTGATCGAGCGGGTACTGGATGAAACGCCGGCCGGCACCCTGACCTGGGCGGCCCTGGCCGACACCGACGGCTGGGCGCGGGCGCGGGCCCGGGAACTGTGCGCGGCGGGGGTGCGCGCGTGAATGTTCTGGAAGGCATTGCCGCCGCCCTGACCCCGCTGGGGCTGCTGTGGACGCTGCTGATTATCAGCGCCGCCACCTTTATTCACGAACTGGCCCACTACGCGCTGGCCCGCTGGCAGGGCGTGGCGGTGCAGTCGTTTAGCATTGGCATGGGGCCGGTGCTGCTGCGCCGCCTCTGGCGCGGCACCGAATGGCGGCTCTCGCTGCTGCCCATCGGCGGCTACGTGGAGATTGACGGCATGGCCCCGGAAGACGACGGCCAGGGCGGTCACCGCCAGCCCACCCGGGGCTTTGCGGCGCTGCCCGCCTGGGGCAAGGTGGCGGTGCTGCTGGCTGGGCCTCTGGTGAACCTGCTGCTGGCCGTGGCGTTGATGACGGTGAACTTCAGCGCCCAGGGCGTGCCGCAGCCAGACCGCGCCCGGATTGAAGAGGTGGTGGCCGGCTCGCGGGCCCAGGCGCTGGGCCTGCAGACGGGCGACGTGATCACCGCCATCAACGGCCGCGACATTCCCGACACGGCCGAGGTGGGGGGCCGGACCGTGGCCGGCTGGGAAGGGCTGCGCGAGGTGCTGACCCGGCCGGGCCCGCACACCTTCACCGTGGAGCGCGCCGGGCAGCCGCGCGAGGTGCGCTTTGACTGGACCCCGGTGCAGGGCGGCCAGCGCCAGCTGCTGGGCATCCGCTACGGCCCGGATGTGGCGCCGGTGGGCGTGGGCACGGCGTTCGTGCGCTCCTGGCAGGTCACGGCCGAGGCGGTGCCGCAGGTGCTGCGCTCCTTTGCGGGTCTGTTCCAGCGCTTCTTTACCCTGGACCTCTCGCGCGACGAGAACGTGAGCGGACCCATCGGCACCGCCGAGATTGTCAGCCGGGCCGCCGCCGTCAGCCCCTGGGCGCTGCTTCAGGTGGCCATCCTGCTGAACCTCTCGCTGGCGTTTTTCAATCTGCTGCCCATTCCGGGCCTGGACGGCGGGCGCATTCTCCTGGTGCTGGTGGGCGCCCTGCGCGGCCGGCCCCTCAGCTTTCAGCAGGAGCAGGCGATCAACCTCGCCGGCTTTGCCCTGGTCATGGCGCTGATGGTGTTTGTGGTGGTGCGGGACGTCACGCGGTTTTTTTAAGGGGATGTAGGTTGTGGGGAGTGGGTTGTAGGAAACCCACACAACCTACACCCCACGGCCCACAACCCTCTCTACCCGTTCCCCCACCCCAGTCAGCACCTCGTATTCCACGGTGCCGCCCCAGGCCGCCACATCCGTCACCGTGACGCCCTGGCTGGTCCACAGGGTCACCCAGTCGCCCAGCTGGACGTCCAGGCCTGTGACGTCCACCATCAGCTGGTCCATGCAGATGCGGCCCAGCACCGGGCGGCGCTCGCCGGCCACCAGCACCTGCGCCTGCCCGGTGGCACCCCTGGGATAGCCGTCGCCGTAGCCCAGGCCCACGGTGGCGACCCAGGTGTCCTGCGCAGCGCGCCACAGGGCGCCGTAGCTGACGGTTTCGCCGGCCCGCGCGGTGTGCAGGTGCGTGATGCGGGCCTGCAGGGTCATCACCGGGGTCAGGGGCACCGCATGGCGCAGGTGGGCGGGCGCAAAGCCGTAGGCGGCCAGCCCGGGGCGGGCCAGGCCCATGCCCGGCAGCGCCCCAAAGCTCAGCACCGCGCCCCCATTGGCGGCATGCACCAGCAGCGGCGCTGGCGTCTCGGGCAGGGCCGAGAGCACCCCCTGAAAGCGGCGCAGTTGCTCGTGGGCAAAGCTAGGATCGGGCTCGTCGGCGGTGGCGAAGTGGGTGTAAACCCCTTCCAGCAGACCCCGCTGCGCCAGACGGCGGCCCACCGCTACGGCGTCTTCGGGGCGGGCACCCAGGCGGTTCATACCGGTGTCGACCTTCAGGTGCGCGCGGGCGTGGCTGGGCAGGGCCTCGGCCTCGGCCAGGGAGGCCACGGGCAGGCGCACGCCCAGGTCGGCCAGGGGGGCCACCTCCTGGGGCATGGGCGGGGTCAGCAGCACCACGGGCCGGCCCAGCCTCAGCGCGGCCAGCGCCGCCGCCTCCTGCGGGGTCGCCACCGCCAGACCCCAGAGGTCCGGGTGGGGGGCGGCGAGGCGGGCCACTTCACTGAGTCCGTGTCCGTAGGCATTGGCCTTGACCGGCAGCAGCAGCGGCGCGCCGGCCCGCGCCGAGAGGGCGTGAAGGTTGCTGGCCAGCGCCTCGCCGCCCACCAGGGCGCGGGCGCGGGCAGCCAGGGGGGGCGAAGGGGCAGGGCGCATCTGGACCAAATGCTAGCGCCAGACGCGAACAGTATGCTGGGCAGCAGATCATGCCCAGCCTCTTCTCTGCCCGCGCCCTGTCCGCCGCCCTGGCCCTGGCCGGGGCCCTGCTGCTCAGCCCTGCCGCCGCCGCCCAGACAGGCGGCATCCTGCCGCTGGTGTCGGTGGGGGAAAAATGGCCGCAGGCCCAGGAATCCTACGAAATCCGCGTTTCACCTCAGAACGCCGGTCGGCCCCTGGGGCTGGAGGTGTACTCGCCGGGCTTTAACCTTGCCGACTACGTGGACGGCCGACGGGGCGACGGCTACTTTGGCGACGAGCTGTACAAGAAAAACGAGCCTTTCGAGACCACCTTTACCCTCACCGGCCCCGGCGGCACCGTGACCGAGCGCCGCTACGGCCTGGGGCGCGAGCACACCTGGGAAGGCCTGTTTGCGGGCGGCCTGCCAGCGGGCACCTACACCCTGAAGGTGACCAGCAAGGGCGACGGCAAGAACTCGTTTGCCCTGCGAGTGGCCGCGCCCTTTGTGCTGGAAACCAGCGATTTCAGCGTGAACGCCCGCAGCACCGACGCCGAGCCGCTGCTGGCCGCCCGGCTGAACGTGACCGCCGACTGGGTGGGCAAGACCCTGAACCTGCTGAATTACGACGTGGACGGCCCCCAGGAAGCCGAACTGTGGGCGGTGCAGCCCGGCGGCGCCCGCGTGAACCTCACGCCCAGCGACAACGGCAAGACCGCCACCGACAGTTTCACCATTACCCCGGCGCTGGTGGGCGAGTGGGGCCTGTACATCCGGGTGCTGCCCACCACCAAGCAGTACAGCAACGCCATTCGCTACAGCTTCCGGCTGGGTGAACAGGCGGTGCGCGCCAGCGTGGGCGGGTTTACCCTGCCCGATACGGTGAAAATCGCCAACCAGCTGCTGGTGGAGGTGGTGGACCCCCAGGGCCGCCCCATTCCCGGGGCCTCGTACACCCTGGTGGGCGACTCGGTGGTGCGCCCGGTGCTGCCGGCGGGGTATCTGCCGGTCAGTTCGGTGCTGGTCACCGGCACCGGCAACATGGTCTCCCCCACCGAAGTTCGCTACCAGCCGGGCTTTACCAAGGTGCGCTTTGTGGCCCGCGCGCCGGAAGGGCAGTTGCAGGTGGACGCGGTGGCGCTGTACGGCGGCCAGCGTCTTCCCCTCAGCGGCGTGCCGTTTGAGGTGGCGGGGCGCACGCTGACCACACCGGCCACGGTGCCCCTGGCGCCCGGCGACTACCCGGTGACCCCCACGCCCATTCCCGGCAGCACGGTGACCCCGCCCCTACCCGGCCGCGTGAGCGACGGCGCAGCGGGCCGCGTGACCATCGAGTACCGTGTGCGCACCGACCTCACGCTGGTCACGGCCCCGGACATCCTGAACGTGTGCGACGTAACCCAGCTGACCGCCCTGGCCAAGACGGACTTTCCCTACCGCCTGCCGGGCCGCCTGAACCTGACCCTGCCGACCGGCTGGACCAGCGATTACCCCCTGGAGGTGGCCGGCGAATTCAGCGCCGCGCAGCCACTGCGCCTGAAGGTGCCAGTGCGCGTGTGCCGCACCGACACCGCCGAGGCCACGCTGGACCCGGCCGCCCTGCGCGTAACCGGGCAGGCGCGGGTGCGCAACCCCGGCGGCGCCAACGTGAACCGCACCGTGGAGGGCGGCGCGCGCGCCAGCCTGCAAAAGAGTGTGGAGGCCGCCGCACAGGGCTATCAGGTGACCCTGGTGCTGACCGTGGACAGCACGCTGGAGAACGTGCGCCTGACCGACCCCCTGCCCACAGGCGGCGCGCAGCCAGCGGTGCGCGGGCCGCTGCAGGTGCAGGGCCCCAGCCTCGCCAACACCAATCCCCGCTTTGAGGGCGACGCGATTGTGCTGACCCGCGTAATTCCCGGCACCTACACCCTCACCTACACCCTGTTCACCGACCAGCCCGCTGACCGGGTGGTCACCCCGCCCGACCTGGGCTGGTGAGCCCCCGGTGTCCGCCTAAATGTTCACGCCTTGCCAATGGTTCTCAGGTAGGCTGGGGGTCATGAAGCGGTTGCTGCCAGCCTTCCTGGGCCTGTGGCTCGCCGCCTGTGGTGTGCAGCCCAGCCCGCCGCAGGTGGGCGAGCTGCTGAATGCGCCCACAGCCCTGAACGTGAACGGCCAGATGGTGACGGTGGGCGCGGCCCCGGCGGCGGGCACCGGGGGGTTTGGCGTGCGCGTGCAGCTGAATTCGGCGCGCAGCCCCCTGCCGCCGGTGCGGCTGGACGGCGTCTTTGTGGTGGGCGGCGAGGGGCTGTGGAAAGCGCCCATTCGCGGCGCGGGCACCCAGGCGACGGTGTGGGGCCGCAACGCGGCGGGCCTGCAACCCGGCGAGCCGGTGCAGGTGGTCGTGCGCTTGCTGGACGACCGGGGCCGCGTGCTGTGGCTGCGCGGCGCCCAGACCCGCGTGGGTCAGGCCCCCTGAGGAGGGCGGGGAGGGCCATCTGGTCTGGTGGCGCTCTGGCGCTGTTCCTGTGCTCTGCCGCGCTGGCGCTGACGCCCAGACAGGTCAATGCGGCACTTGAACACCAGTTCAGGGCCCGGTTTGGCGAAGGGGACAGCGTGTGTGTTCATCAGGTGTTGGAACGCACCCCGGCAGCCGTCAGTGTCTACGCTGCCTGCGCGAAGATTCAGGTAAGCGGCGGCGGGCTGACGTTGCAGGCGGGGGAAGTCGCGCCCTACCGGCTGGAGCTGAATGCCGCAGGTCAGTTGCTGCGCCTCCGGGCCCCTCGCGACGGCAGCCTGTATTTAGGTGACCTGCAGCGGCTTTTTTCCCCCAAAGTCCGGGCGCAGCTGACGCCCGCCCGGCGCCAATCATTGCTGCAGGCGCTCAACGACGCGGCGCAGACCTCAGGCGCTCTGCGCCCCCGCTGACTTTACCCCGGGGTCACCGCGCCGTCGCGCACGTTCAGGTGGTGGTCGGCCTGGGCGGCGATATCGCGGTCGTGGGTGATCAGGACCACGGTGCGCCCCTGCCCGGCCGCGCCGCGCAGCAGCTCCAGCACGCGCTCGCCGGTGCGGGTGTCGAGGTTGCCAGTGGGTTCGTCGGCCAGCAGGACGCCGGGATTCCCCACCAGGGCGCGGGCAATCGCCACCCGCTGCGCTTCACCGCCCGACAGCTGTCCGGGCAGGTGGCCCGCGCGGCGCTCCAGGCCCACCAGGGCCAGCAGTTCGCGCGCGCGCTCCCGGCGCTCGCGGGGCGGGCGCCCGGCCAGGGCCAGCGGGAACTCCACGTTCTCCTGCGCGCTCAGAATGCCCACAAGGTTGTGGTTCTGGAACACAAAGCCGTAATGCGCCAGCCGGAAATCGGCGCGGGCGGCTTCGGGCAGGGCG
Source organism: Deinococcus multiflagellatus (assembly GCF_020166415.1). Classification (NCBI taxonomy): domain Bacteria; kingdom Thermotogati; phylum Deinococcota; class Deinococci; order Deinococcales; family Deinococcaceae; genus Deinococcus; species Deinococcus multiflagellatus. Next base: position 77,237 of record NZ_JAIQXV010000007.1, on the reverse strand, counting down.
GTGAGGTTGGTGCCGCCCACCTCCACATGCCCGCTGGTGGGGGTATCAAAGCCCGCCAGCAGGTTCAGCAGGGTGCTTTTGCCACTGCCCGAGGGACCCACCACCGCCGTCAGACCGGGGGCAAAGGTGTGGGTGAAGGGGGCCAGGGCCTGCACCTGCCCGTCGCCACTGGGGTACACACGCGACAGGTCCTGCACGCGCAGGGTCAGGGGGTGGGCGGAGGCAGGCACCGTCATCTGGGCTCCGCTCATCTCAGACCCGCCCCAGCGCTTCAGTGATGCTCAGGCGGCTGGCGCTGCGCGCGGGCAGCAGGCCCGAGAGCAACCCCAGCAGGAAGGAAATGCCCAGCGCCAGCAGCGTCAGGCGCGGGGTCAGGGCCGCCGCGTCAATGCCCGCCAGCTGCTGCGTGTACAGATTCACGACCACAATCCCCACCAGCCCCAGCAGCACCCCAAAGACCCCACCAGCCAGCGACAGCAGCAGCGATTCGGTGAGCACCAGCGCGCGCACAAAGGCCGGGCGGGCACCGATGGCGCGCAGGGTGGCAAATTCACGGGTGCGCTCGAAGACGCCCATCATGACAGTGTTCGCCACCGCCAGCCCGCCCACGATCAGGGCAATCAGGGAGATGCCGAAACGCACTGCGTCGCTGATGCGCAGGGCGCGCTCAATGAAGCTGAGGAAATCGGACTGCGTGGCGGCTTCGAGGTCCAATTTCTGGGCAATCTGGGTGGCCACCGCGCGGGCCTCGCGGGGATTTTGCAACTTGACCGCCACCAGCGACACGCGGTTCTGGGCGCCTTCGCTGCGCTGCAGGGTGTCCAGCGGCAGGAAGATGAAGTTGTCCACCAGCCCGGATTCGGGGGCCAGCACGCCCACCACCTTCACGCTGGAGCGGCGGTTGAGGTTCAGGCGACTGCCCAGGTCCAGCCGCAGGTTCTGCGCGGCCTTGGCCCCCACCACCGCCGCGCCCGCCGCGTTGTCACTCGCCTGCAGGGTGCGGCCCCGGGCCACCGCCGCACTGGGAAACACGGCGGCAATGCCCTGCCCGCCGGCCGGCAGGCCGTAGAGCACCGCGCTCTGGGTGGGGTCCAGGCTGCCGCGCACGGCCATGATGACCGGGGTGACGCTCTGAATGCCCAGCTCCGGGGCCAGGCGCTGCAGGTCAGCCACGGTGCTTTGCGGCAGGTTGGGGTGCAGCGACATGCCCTGCGACAGCGGGGTCAGGCTGACCTGAATATCCGGGCCAATGCCGCCCAGTTCCGAGACGAACACCTTGCGGATGCCCTCGCCCAGCGACAGGAAAATCACCATGCTGGCCACGGCCACCGTGATGCCCAGCGCCGTGAGCAGGGTCCGCACCCGGCGCCGGGTCAGGCCCCGCCACGCGAGTCTCCAGAGGTCAGCTGCCTTCATGGTCCCCAGGCTACGCTGCGCCGGGCGGGACATGGCGGCAGGGCCCGGAGAGGCGGCGCCGCCCCGGCCCGCCTGACAGCGGCAATCGTTCCGCCCATGGGAGGAAGGGACCCCCCTCAAGGCCACTTCAACCGCTGTCTGTCACGGTGACTCGCCCCGCTCGCCCCACATGACCTGCAGGGTTTACCTTCAAGCCATGTGGTGACCGCTAGGACGCCCACCGCGCGGCACTCATGAACCCCCGTCACCCCAGCCGCAAGGCACGCTCATGGGGGCCCCGTAGGGTGGCAGCCATGCGCGCCCTGCTGCCCCTGGCCCTGCTGCTGTCCTTCGGGTCGGCCCACGCCCAGACCCTGTTGCCGCTGGATTCCCGCCCCGCCACCCGGGTGCTGCCCGCGCTGGTGGCGGGCCTGCGCGGGGCGAACGTGCAGGTGCCGCCCGCCACGCTGCTGGGCACCGCCACCACCGGGGCCGACCCGGCGGCGCTGGGCGCGTGGCTGCAGGCCCAGCCAAACACCGGCCCCCTGATCGCCGCGCTGGACGCCCTGGCCTACGGCGGACTGGTTCAGTCGCGCACCAGCCCCCTGAGCGCCGAGGAGGCCCTGGCACGGCTGGCGCCCCTGCGCACCTGGCAGGCGCGCACCGGGCAGTCGGTGTACGCCTTTATCACCCTGCCGCGCGAGCCGGACGCCACCAACCGCGCGCGCAATCTGGCGGTGGTGCGCGCGGTGATGGGCTGGGCACGCGAGGGCCTCCTGAAGGAACTGCATGTGACCTGGGACGACGCCCTGCCCGGCAGCCCCGCCCCAGGTGAGGGGGCCGCCCTGGCCCAGGAGGCGCCGGACAACGTGCGCGTCTACCCCGGCGCCGACGAGGTGCTGAGCATGCTGGCCGCCCGCGCCCTGGCCCCGGAAGCGGCCACCGTGCGCCTGGAATACAGCGACCCCAAAGCCGCGCAGGCGGTCATGAAATACGAGGGCATTCCGCTGACCCAGAGCGCGCTGAACCATGCCCAGGGCGCCGGGTTTACGGTGGTGGACAGCCGGGCCGACCTGACCCTGTACGTGTACAACGGTGGCGACCCGCGCCGGGCGGCCCTGCGGGTGAGTGCGCTGCTGCGCCAGGGGCCCGTGGCCGTGGCGGACGTGGCGCAGGTGAACCTGGGCAACACCCGGTTCTGGGGCGACCTGCGCACCCTGCGCCAGCACGCCAACCTGCGCGCCCTGGCCGCCTGGGGCACCCCGGGCAACAACCTGGGCTCGGCCCTGGCCCACGCCAAGCTCAGCCTGCGCGGCGCCGACCCCATTCGCCAGGACGCCCTGCTGGCGCGCGAATTCGCCAACGACGTGATCTACTCCGCCCAGGTGCGCGCCCGGCTGCGGGCCCAGATTCCCGAAGCGCAACTGAACACCCCCGAAGGGCAGGCCGCGCTGAAGCAGGCCGCCGAAGGCTTTTTTCCGCTGCGCGTGGGCAACACCTACACCCTGGACGACGCCGAACTACCCTGGGGCCGCTCCTTTGAATGGGATTTCACCCTGGAAGAGAAAAAGTAGGGAGAGGGGCGCGCGACGTTCAACTGTTAGCAGAGAAACAAAGTGGAGCGGCGGCACCCTTTCGCTTCTGGCCCCGATCTCTAGTTCTGTCTTCCCGGAGGAAAAATCCGTTTCCGCTGCGGGGTGAGCAGCAGTGGCCTGCCCCTCTGAGCACTTCAGGCAGACGGGGGCTGGCCGAGCATCCAACGTCCCTCCCCAAGCGAAGCCGCCCGAAAAAACCAGAGCCCAGGCAGAACCCGCGCTTTGCCCCCTCTTCCCTACTCGGCCTGCGGGTGGGCTTCTTCGGGGCTGAAGCTCAGGAGCAGCGCGGCGCCGATAACCAGGGCGGCGCCCAGCAGGGCCAGGGCGGCCAGCCGCTCGTTAAATAGGGCGGCGGCCAGGGCGGCAGCCACCACCGGTTCCAGGCTGGCAATCACGCTGGCGCGGGTGGCGCTCAGGCGCCGCAGGCCCGCGCTGTAGGCCAGATACGCCAGATAGGTGGAGAGCACGGCGATGGCCCCCAGGCTGCCCCACACCGGCGGCGTCTTGGCCGTAAAGGTCACGAAGGGCAGCAGGGCCAGCGCGCCCACCGGCAGGGCCACCGCCAGCAGCGCCGCCGGGTCGTAGCGGGTAAAAAACGCCTTGCCGTACAGGTAATACAGGCTATAGGTGAATCCTGCGGTCAAGCCCCAGCCCAGCGCCGGCCCGCTCACCGTGATCCCCTGGCCGCCGCCCAGGCTGATCAGGGCAATGCCGCCCAGGGTGCCCGCAATCGCCAGCCCTTCGCGCAGGCCCAGGCGCTCGCGCAGCAGCCCCCAGCCCAGCAGCGCCACGAAGGCGGGCGCGGTGTACAGCAGCACACTGGCGAGGCTGGCGCCCCCGGCCTGCACCGCCAGCTGGTAGGCGCCGTAAAAAACCGCCACCCCCACCACCCCAAAGGCCGCCGTCACCAGCAGGTCGCGCCCACGCGGCCAGCGGGCGCGCGTGAGGGCCGCGTGCGCCGCAAACAGCCCCCCGGCCAGCGCGGCGCGCCAGAAGGCCACCTCCAGCGGCCCCAGGCCGCCCGACTGCGCCTGCTTGCCCAGAATGCCCAGCAGCCCCCACAGCACCGCCGCCGCCAGAATCAGCAGCGGCGCGCCCAGGGCGGGGCGGGTCACGGCCGCCCGGCCAGCCGGCGCCACACGATCACGGTGGCGACCACCGTCAGCAGCAGGCCGCCCACCCCCAGGGCAATCAGGGTCAGGCTCACCCAGTCGCGCGTTTCGCCCACCGGGGCCAGGGTCAGGGCGCTGTACACCTGCGTGTCCCCGGCGGGGGCCAGCACGTCCACCGGGGTGGGGGCGTCGGCGCGCCCGGCCTGCAGCAGCGTGGGGCCGCTCTGGGTCACCGGGCGCAGCACCCCTGTGGCCGAAAATGGCGTGTAGACGCTCTCGGTCACCCAGTAGCCGTAGGTGCCGGCCGGCACCGCCGCGTCAATGATCAGGCTGGTGCCAGACACCTGCACCTGCGGCGTGGGCAGGCGGGTCAGCGCGCCCTGGCTGTCGGCCCGCACCAGCGAGGCCCCGCCCCCCGACACGCGCAGGTGGTAGGCCCACCCGCCCTGGCCGCGCACCCGCAAGCCTGTATCGGCCAGCAGCTGCTGGCCCCCCAGCGAACCTTTGACGAAAATATCGGTCACGCCCGCGCTGGAGCCGGAGGGCGCATTCCACGGATTGCCCATAGCCGTGAAGCTGACGGTAAAGCGCATGCCCTCGCCCTGCGGCTGGGCCGAAAAGGCGCGCAGGTCCAGCATGTCCGGGGTGAAGGCGGGGCGGGTGGGCAGCACATATCCGCCGTCGCCGCGCGCGTCGCCAGCAGGGTCGGACAGGGTTATGGTCGAGGCGAGCAGGGCCAGCACGCCCGGCAGTATAGGCGCGCTACAGCCGCACCAGATCGTCGCGGTGCACCGCTTCGGGGCCGTGGGAGTAGCCCAGCACCGCCTCGATATCGCGCGAGTGCCGCCCCGCAAGCCGGCTCAGGTCCCCCGAGGCGTAGCGGGCCAGCCCCCGGGCCAGATCGGCACCGTCCGGGCCCAGCAGGCGCACGGTGTGGCCGCGCTCAAAGCGGCCCTCCACCGCCGTGATGCCGGCGGGTAGCAGGCTCGCGCCCCGCTCGCGCACGGCCTGCGCGGCGCCGGCATCCAAGTGCAGACTGCCGGCGGCCACCTCGGCCAGAATCCAGCGGCCCCGGGCCTCCAGGCGCGAGCCGTGCGCCTGAAAGCGGGTGCCCAGCGCCTCGCCCGCCACGATGCGCGCCAGGGCGTCGGGGGCGTCGCCGGGCGCAATCACCACCGGGGTGCCGGCGCGGGTGGCAATCTCGGCGGCCTGAATCTTGGTGTGCATGCCGCCGGTGCCCCGGTGCGAACCCGCGCCGCCCGCCAGCGCCCAGACCTCCGGCGTCACCCGCTCCACCACCGGAATCAGGGTGGCGTGCGGGTCCAGGCGGGGATCGGCGGTGTACAGGCCCGGGGCGTCGGTCAGGATCACCAGCAGGTCGGCCTCCACGAGGTTGGCCACAAAGGCCGACAGGGTGTCGTTGTCGCCCACCTTCAGCTGTTCCAGGGCCACGGCGTCGTTCTCGTTGATGATGGGCAGCACCCCGCGCGCCAGACAGCCGGTCAGGGTGGTGCGGGCGTTCAGGTACCGGGTGCGGCTGCGAAAATCGTCGGCGGTCAGCAGCACCTGGGCCACGTTCAGGCCGTACAGATCGGCCAGTTGCGCGTACAGGTGCATCAGGCGGCCCTGGCCCACAGCGGCCAGCAGCTGCTTTTCGGCCAGGGTGCGGGTTCTGGGGGGAAAGTTCAGCGCCTCCCAGCCAGCCAGCACCGCGCCGCTGGTGACCAGCACCGCCTCGTGCCCGGCCAGCCGCACGGCGGCCAGCCCCCGCATCAGGTCCACCAGTCGGGGGCGGTGCAGGCGGTCAGTGCCGGCCGTCAGCACACTCGTGCCCAGTTTCAGAACAACACGCACAGGCGCCAGCATACGCGGCGCGCCCGCACCGCCCGGCCCCGCTGTGCAGATGCCGGATTTCCGGCACGCCCCGCCCACCGGCTGCGGCAGAATGAGAACAGGATGATCAGCGGTTCAAGACACCACGCGGGCCAGCGCGGCCCCTGGCCGGGCCGGCTGCTGGCGGCAGCCCTGCTGGGGGCGCTGCTGGGCGGCCCAGACGCGGGCGCCCAGACCCGGGCCCCAGCCGCCTTGGGCCCAGAGCGGGCGCTGCAGGCCTTCATGCAGACCTTCACGCCGGTGCCTGGGGAACAGTCGCTGCTGGCCCTGGCCCGCCGTGAGGGGCTGGACTGGACCGCCACCCGCAACCTCTTTTCCACCCGCCTGACCGACGAGACTGCGTTTTTTCTGGACTGGCGTGGGCACAGCGTCGCGCCCACGGGCAGCGTATTTACCACCGTGCGCGCCGCCACGTACCTGCGCGGCCCGGAGGCGCTGCTGGTGCTGAGCCGCCAGTGGTGTGTGCAGGGGCAGTGCCAGGAGCGCAGCGCCTTTGCATGGCTGGGGCCCGGCGGCCTGCGCCCCGCCACCGAACAGGCGCTGATCCCCCTGATCCGGGACGCCGCCTTTTTTCCAGGCAGCGTGCCCCCCTGCCTGCGCGGGGTGACGCTGGGGGTGTCCTACCTGCCGGCCCGCCAGGGCGCCGCGCTGTACGCCCTGCCTCTCCTGCCCCCCCAGGCAGCGCGCGCCTGTGCGGCGGCCGGGGTGAACCTGAATGCGGTCACCCGGCCCCTGCGCCTGAACTGGCAGGCCGGGGCCGGGAAGTTTGGCTGGTAAAGGTGCAGATCAAGCGAACTGGCGCGTGGGTTTCCCCTGCGCGCCAGTTCTCTTTGTTGATACCGAGGTTGTAACCGATTCCAGCGGAGGCCGAAATGAGCGGGCGTTAGCTGGCGGTGGCGGCCAGGGGCTCGCTGGGGGTCAGCTGGTGCAAGATGGCGCGCAGGGCCAGCTCAAATTCGCTGTACAGGCCGCTGTCCTGGGGCCCGCGCGGCTGGGCGGTCACGGGATCGCTGCCGGGCAGCGACTCGCTGAGCTGCTGCCAGCCGATGGTCATGGCGTACAGGTGGCGCAGCACGCGCATGGCGGTGTCTGGGTCGTAGGGCATGTGGGCCACCAGCCGGCGCAGCTGCAGGTCCAGGTCGCGGCGGAATTCCAGGGCCAGTTCGGGGCGCACGTTGCGCTCCAGCACGGTGCCCAGCAGCACCAGCAACCGGCGCAGCGGGGTCAGGTGCTCGGCGTGGTGCAGCAGCACGGCCGCGACCTGTTCGGGGCTGCGCGGGCGGCGCTCGGTAAACAGTTCGGCGGTGGCGCCGATCCAGCGGTGCAGGTGCTCGCCCAGCAGCGCCAGAAACAGCTCTTCTTTGGTGTCGAAATACAGGTACAGGGTGCCCTTGGCCAGACCAGCCTCGCGCGCCACCTGGTTCATGCTGAGTTCGGCGTAGCTGGCGGCGGTCCACAGCCGTTCGGCGGCGCGCAGGATATCGTAGCGGCGCTGGTGTTTTTCTTCGGCGCTGCGGGCGCGGGCGGGGCGGGTTGAAGTGCTTGACATCAAACGAAACCATAGTGGCCTGCGGTCAGTACCGCTGTGAACGAGTTCACGCTATCCCCCCCCCGGGGACCCAGCGTCCGGGCGCGGCGGGGTACACTCCTGCCTGAAACGGACCTGCCCATGCCCAGACCTGACCCTGCTGCCCCTGCCCCCCCGCCCCATCTCCTGGCCGGTAAGGCCCTGGCCGACGGGGTCACCGCGGGCGTGCGCGCCGCGCTGCAGGCCTGGAATTTCCGGCCCCATCTGGTGAGCGTGCTGGCGTCCGGCGACCCGGCGTCGCGGGTGTACGTGGACAGCAAGGCCCGCCGGGCCGAGCGCCTCGGCGTGCACCTGAGTGTGCGCGACCTGGGCCCTGAGCCTGCCCAGGCCGCGCTGCACGACACGCTCGATGAGCTGTCGGCCGACCCCCAGGTGCAGGGCATCATGCTGGAATTGCCCCTGGCCCCGGGCCTGGACGCCGACGCCGCCCTGCTGCGCCTGACCGCCCGCAAGGACATTGAGGGCCTGAGCCCGGCCAACCTCGCCCTGATTGCCGCCGGGCGCGAGAGCGAGGCGCTGCTGCCCCCCACGCCGCGCTCGGTGCGCTTTCTGCTGCGCTCGGCCCTGGGCGACGATCTGCGGGGGCGCCGGGTGGCGGTGATTGGCCCGGGGCGCACCGTGGGCCGGCCCCTGACCTTCATGCTGAACAACCGGGGCGTGACGGTGACGCTGTGCAACGAACATACGCGCGATCTGGGCACCGTGCTGGCCCCCCAGGACGCCGTGGTGGTGGCCGTGGGCCGCGCGGGGCTGCTGCGCGCCGAGCACGTACAGCCGCACCATGTGGTGATTGACGCGGGCATCAACGTGCAGCCTGGCGGCGTGGTGGGTGACGCCCAGGCCAATCTGCCCGTGCAGGCCCAGACACCCGTGCCCGGCGGCGTGGGCCCCCTGACCAGCGCCCTGATGTACCAGAATCTGGTGCGCGCCGTAAAGCTGCAGCGCGGCGAGCCGGTGGAATAGGCGGTGGGATGGGAGGCCCTGGCCGGTTTCACAGCTGCCCCAGGGTTCATCCCTCTCCCCAGGCAGGACCTTCTTCCTTCTCTTGGCTGCGCTGACCCAAGGCCCGAAACGCCGCCGTCGACAGGGTGCAGGGCTTAGCCTCAGCAATTGACAGCACCGCAGTCCCGTAAAGGCCGAGGGCCAGATGAGGTTTGGGAAGCCAGCGCAGCCATTGACTTTCGGGAAGACAACGGCACAGGCACTTTCGTGCTGCAGGGCAATGCCGCCGGCCTGCCGACGCTCGCCCGAATGCGGCCCAATTTGACTGGGCGCCCGCCCGGGGTTCATCCGCATCTGGAAGACTGGCGTGGGCTCAATCTTGGTTCGCTTCCCCTCATCCTGCAACACAGGCTGATCCAGCCAGAGTAAAATGGGAGATCTGCTCGCCCCTGGCCTTGCGCGCGGATGCGGCCCACACGTGATTCTTTAAATCACACGTTCCCACCAGAGCGTCACAACAAACAAGCGCGCCCGGTCAAAGGCGCGCCCTTTGTTCTTTCTCAGCTCAGCGGAAGGACAGGTCTGGGTCCTGGGCAGCGTAAGCTGCCTGGGCCGTGTCTTCGGGGGCTTCGGGCTCGCTGTCGTCGTGGCGCACGCTCTTGTACCAGCCCCGGCGCCCGGTGAAGTGGTTGAAGTAGGCCAGCGGCAGGCTGGTGAGCAGCACGAAGGAATACACCGGCAAGCCCAGCAGAATCACCGGCACCATGGTCCAGGGCAGGCGGCGCTCCAGGCAGTAGCGCGCGGCCCAGTTCAGCTGGAACAGCAGTGGCAGCACGCTCAGTACCAGACCAGCGGCCGGGGACAGCGGCAGGCCCTCCCAGCCAAACACGCGGCGCAGGCCCTGGCTGGCAATGCTCAGGATCAGCAGGGCGTTCAGCCACGGGCCCAGGATGAAGTAGCTGAAGTCCAGCCGGGTCAGCAGCGGCCCGGGGCGGCGCCACAGCCGGGGCAGGTAGGCGAGGCATTCCATGGCCCCCTGCGTCCAGCGCACCCGCTGGCGGATAAACCCGGGCACCTCAATCAGGCCCTGCTGGCTGACATGCGCGGTCAGGGCCGCCACGCGGTGCGAGGGGTCATGCAGGCGGATTCCCACGGCGCTGGCAAAGTCTTCCAGCAGCACTTCGGGCCAGGGGTCCACGCCCCGGGCCAGCTGGTCGGCCACGTAGCTCACGCGCATGCACTGGCCGTTGCCGGTCAGCGAGGCGGTGCCGCCCCGGTGCCGGTAGCGCTGGATGTGGCCGGTAATAAACGCTTCAATGTCCTGCTGGAGCAGCAGGGTGCGCCCCAGCGTGCCGCGCAGGCCCGCCGGGGCGCCCGTCTGGCGAAAACGCATCCAGCCCTGAGCGGCCATCACCCGGGGATCGGCAAAGGCGCCGCGCACCTGCCGGGGAAAGTCGGGGCCCACCCGGCCGTCGGCGTCCAGCACCACGATGACCTCATCCTGCGCCTGCGGGAAAAAGCCCCCCTGGACCAGACGGCGCACCGCCCAGTTCATGGCGCGGCCCTTGTTCTGGCGCGCTTCAGGGGGCTGGCGGCGCAGCAGGGTCACCAGGGGGTCGCGCGCCGCCACCCGGGCCACAATGTCGGCCGTGTCGTCGTCGCTGGCGTCGTCAATGACCACCAGCCGGGCGCCGGGGACGGTGGCGCGCAGGTTGGCCAACGTCGCGCCGATCACCTGCGCTTCATTCAGCGCCGGAATCAAGAAGGTCAGGCGCACGCCGTCCTCGCGCTCTGGTGGCCGCAGGCGACGCTGCACCGCGCTCAGCAGTTGCTGGGTCGCGTACAGGGTAAACAGGAGCAGGCCAATGAGGTCAATGGCGATCAGCACGTATCTCAAGGGTCACCTCGGGCGCGGGCGGCCAGGGGCCGCCGCTGCAACCCTGCTACTATGCCCGGTTCACCCTGAGAACGCCAGCGGGAACATGAGAGGGCCCCCCATCGGCAGGGGGGCAGGCGTGAGGGTGGCGTCTGTGGAGCGCTGCCGTGCAACCGGTCAGGCCGAGGGCAGGGCCGCCCCCTGCCCCAGAAACGCCGCCACCTGCCCCGGCAGGCCGCCGGGGTCCATCAGAAAGGCGTCGTGGCCGTGTACGCTCTCCAGCTGCCAGTAGCTGCCGCGTGGCAGTTGCCGGGCGTAGGCCTCGACTTCGGCCGCCGGATACAACTGGTCGCTGGCAATCCCCACCACCAGCACCGGCGCCTGGATGGTGCGCAGTTCGGCGTCCGTGGGCTGAAAGGCGTCCATCGCCCCGGTGAGGGCCAGATACGTGCGCTCGCAGAAACGGGCCTGTAACTTCTCGCCCTGGTGGTGCAGGTACGAGGTGATGGCGGGCACCCCCGGGGCGCGCAGGCCGCTCTGGGTCTGGGCGAAGCTGTCCGGGCTGCGGTAGGAGAGCATGGCCACCATGCGCGCCACCTTCAGGCCCTCGCCGCCGGGCGCGGCGCGGATGGCCGCGCGCGCGGCCGTGTTCAGGCCAATGGCCCAGGGCGAGTGCCGCGCGGGCGCGCCGATGATGACCGCGCGCTCCACCAGATCAGGGCATTCGAGCAGCCACGCGTAGGCCAGCATGCCGCCCATGCTGGCCCCCACCACCCGCACCCGGCGCACGCCCAGGTGTTCCAGCAGGGCCCGTCCGGCCCGCGCCATGTCGCGCAGGGTCAGCGGCGCGTCGGTCCCGCGCAGGGTGGGCAGTTCACCGGGGCCGCTGCTGCCCGCGCAGCCGCCCAGCACGTTGGCGCAGACGATGTAGTCGCGCGTGGGGTCCAGGGGCCGTCCCGGGCCCAGAAAGTCCGGCCACCACTCATGCACGGCGCTGGTGCCGGTCAGGGCGTGCAGCACCAACGTGGCCTCTTCTCGCGCCTCGCCGTAGGTGTGGTAGGCCACGCGCACGTCGCTCACCGGCAGACCGCAGTCCAGCAGCAGCGGGGCGTCCCGGAACAGGCGCGCGGTCTGGCGCCGAGGCGCTGGGGAACATCGCTCGGGGCTGTCCTCCGGGGCCAGGGGCGGGGGGATCAGGGGGGAGGGGCGAGGCAGGGCGGTCACGCCTCCTCTCCGGGGGCGGCCTCCAGGGCGTCGCCCTCGACCAGCGCGGCGGCCAGCGCCTGGGCAAAGTCCTCGCGGATGTCGTCAATGTGCTCAATGCCCACCGACACGCGCACCAGCCCCGGCGTGACCCCGGCAGCGTGCTGCGCGGCCTCGTCCAGCTGGCTGTGGGTGGTGCTGGCCGGGTGAATGACCAGGGTGCGGGTGTCCCCCACATTCGCCACATGCTGGGCCAGGGCCACCGAACGGATAAATGCCTCGCCGGCCGCGCGCCCGCCGCGCAGTTCAAAGGTGAGCACCGCCCCGGCGCCGCGCGGCAGGTAGTGCTGGGCGCGGTCATAGTGGGGGTGGTTGCTCAGGCCGGGGTAGGTCACGCGGGCCACGTCGGGGTGGGCGGCCAGCCAGCCGGCCAGCGCCTGGGCATTCTGGGCGTGGCGCTCGGCGCGCAGGCTCAGGGTTTCCAGGCCCTGCAGGAATTGCCACGCCTGCTGCGGGGCCAGGGTGGGCCCCAGGTCACGCAGGCCCTCGGTGCGGGCGCGGATCACAAAGGCCACGTTGGGCAGCCCCAGCGCGTTGCCCTCGCCAAAGGTTTCCCAGAAGTTCAGGCCGTGGTAGCTGGGGCTTGGCTCGGTGAAAAGGGGATAGCGGCCATTGCCCCAGTCGAAGTTGCCGCCGTCCACGATCACGCCGCCGATGCCGTTGCCGTGCCCACCAATCCACTTGCTGGCCGAGTGAAGCACCACGTTCGCGCCGTGCTTCAGCGGCTGGCAGAAGTAACCGCCGGCGCCAAAGGTGTTGTCCACGACCACCGCCACGCCCTGCGCGTGGGCGGCGGCGGCAATGGCCTCGAAATCGGGCACGTTCAGCGCGGGGTTGCCGATGGTTTCCAGGTACACCGCGCGGGTGCGCTCGTCGATCAGGGCGGCGAACTCTTCCGGGCGCTCCTCACGGCTGGTAAAGCGCACCTCGATGCCCAGCCGTTTCAGGGTCACGCGGAACTGGTTAACGGTGCCGCCGTACAGGTTGGGCGTGGAGACGATGTTGTCCCCCGCCTGGGCCAGATTGGTGATCGCCAGAAACTGCGCGGCGTGCCCGCTGGCCACCGCCAGGGCGCCCACCCCGCCTTCAAGCGCCGCGAGCCGCTCTTCAAAGACCGCGTTGGTGGGGTTCTGGATGCGGCTGTAAATGTTGCCAAAGGCCCGCAGGCCGAACAGGTCGGCGGCGTGCTCCGGGGAAGGAAACACGTAGCTGTTGGTGGGGTAAATAGGCACCTGCTGCGCGCCCGTGGTGGGGTCGGGTTTCTGGCCCGCGTGAACCTGCAACGTTTCGAATCGGTGCGCCATGACAAACGCCTCCTCAGGGAGTGGTGGGGATGGAGGCGCGCCGGGTCAAAAAGGCGCGCGCCCCTGCTCTGGATTGAATGAGAAGGGGCGCTGAGCGTGTGATCGTCCGCGTAGCCTTCCCGCTTGATCCCACCGGGCGGTCATCGTTGACCCGCCTGCGGGCTGGCCTTGGCACCGTGACGTGATGAGGTCCGGTTGCCGCGCCGTCAACGAGCCAGGTCTCTCGGGCGCTCTTAAGGGGGTGCCACTCCACGCGGGAGCTGTCTGACAGGGTAAGGGCACGGGCGGGGGCGGGTCAAGGCAGGGCAGGGCTCTATCAGGGACGGGCGTCCAGACAGGGGGCGCGGTACCCTCCCGCCCCACTCAGGTGCAACTGCGCGGGGAACGCCGAGTGATGGCCGCCGGGCGCGCGCTATCCCCTCCACTGCAGACGCGCTAGCATGTGCAGCGTCGGATAAGTGTATGAGTGGCGCGCAGACCACCCCCTGTGCCGTTTGAGTGTCTGTGTGTCCAACTCGCTGGTTTCCCGCTTCACCTGCTGTTCAGAGGAGTCCCATGCGCAAAGTTTTCCTGGCCACCGCCGTGCTGAGTACCGCCCTGCTCGCCGCGTGTAACCCGGCCCCCGCCCCTACCCCCACCCCCGGCACCCAGACCGACTTCGGCCGCCTGCAGACCCTGAAGCCCGGCCAGGAAGACACCGTACGCACCAAGCTGAAGGTCAACATCGTGTTCGTGGGCTACCGCCAGACCTCGCCCGGCGGCGTGGCCACGGCCCGCCAGATCAGCACCCAGGATTTTAGCCAGACGCTGCCCAAGACCTACGACGCGGTCAACCGCATCCCCAGCTCTTACGGCCGCATTGAGAAGACCGGCAACACCTTTGATTTCGATTACAACTACGTGTTCGCTGATCAGGCCTTTGAAGATGACTTCTTCAAGTACCTGACAAGCAAAGAGGCCGGAGGCGTGGAAAGGCCCCTGACGGTCCAGCAGCGCAGCTACAACTGCCAGACTGACCCCAACGTTGAAGACCCCACCTGCGCGGCCCCGGCGGGCAACATCAACCGCCCCATCACCGGCAACTTCGAGATTGATGCGCTGAAAACCGAAAACTGGCTGGCCGACAACGTGAGCCGCGTGGGCGCCAAGCCCGGCGAATACACCATCTACTTCGTGAACTGGTTTGACCGCCCGGACTTCAAGTTCCACAGCTACACCCGCGCCGACGCCGCCGACACCGACACTGGCGCGAAGTTCGGTGCCCGCGGCAGCCGCCGCCTGATCGCCTGGGGCGGCAGCACCCGTCAGGGGGCCGCGGCGCAGCGCGTGTGGTTCTACGACCTGTCGGCCAACCCCGATCCCTGGACCCGCGCCTTTGACATCACCAACCCCGATACCGACGGTGACGGCGCGCCGGACTACCGCATGCCCCCCATCTGGGAATACGGCACCCGCAAGGCCAGCATTGGCTTCGGGCGCAAGGTCAGCCCGGACCTCGCGCTGGTGGCGCGCTACACCGCGATCAACCTGCTGTTCACCCCCAGCCCCATCTACCGCGCGGCCCTGACGCCCCCGCAACTGCCCGAAGAAATCCTGCTGGACATGCACGTGGAGCAGGGCACTGGCGCGGCCGCACCCAGCACGGTGCTCAAGCCGCAGCTGCTGCAAGACCGCGTCTCGGTGCTGCAGCCGTTTACCAAGTTCAGCAACGCAGTCAAAGAGACGCCCCTGGACGGCAAGCTTGCTGACGTCTACAAGTGCTTCTTCCCGGTGTCGGCCGACGACATCTGCTCGCCCAACTACGCCGACTTCAGCGGCGAGGCGCTCTTCCAGTACGGCGTGCGAGAGCTGCGCGAGGCCTACAAGACCACGCCCGCCAAGCAGTACCGCCTGCCCATCTACCTGTTCAACGACAACGCGAACAGCCAGGCTGGCCTGCTGGGCATCGCCTACGACGACGGTGAAACCGGCACCCAGAGCTTTGTGTACTCGTTCCTGACCCCGGATCTGGTGGGCGCGGGCTACGGCTTTACCGACACCACGGTGCACGAAACCGGCCACCACCTCAGCCTGTCGCACCCGCACGACGGCTACGACAGCGAGCAGAACCTCTCCTACGGGCCCAGCGGCGACTTCTTCTTTGTGAACACCGGCGACCAGAGCGCCACGATCATGTCGTACAACGACCTGTCGCGCACCTTCGGGCAGTTCAACCTCGACAGCCAGTACCGCTACCTGACGGCCGCGTACCTGAACAACACCAACGCCATTCTGGAACTGACCCGCCGCGCCGGGAAGGTCAGCGGCGTGAGCTCGGCCGCCGTGAACGCCGACAGCCTGTTTACCCAGGCCAAGGCCAAGTACGACGCGCTGGATTACCTGGGCGCCGCCCAGCTGGCCCACCAGGGCTACCGCGCAGTCCTGGGTGCGGCCCAGACGGCCGGCGTGAGCGTGCAGGGCTACAAGTGGTACGAGAACCTCAACGGCCTGCAAACCCAGAGCGCCGCCGCCAAGCCGCGCGTGAGCAAGACCTTCCAGGCCCAGCAGGGACTGGTGATCTTCCCCGAAGAAACCGCGATGCAGCGCAAACTGCGCCTGGAGAAGTAAAGTCCAGCGCGGCCCCAGGCCCCAGCCATTCGCGGCTGGGGTCCTTCTTTTTGTGTGTGGCCATCAGCAGCCGGCAGCTGCCCCTGGGCAGGGCAGCGGGTGTACTGGCAGACGGCCGGGGCCCCTCCAGCCGCCGTAACTCCCTGATCCAGCGCTGGCAGACACTCTCACGCGCCTGCGCTTCTCCTCAGCTTCCCGTCAGATGGTAAGCCCGTCCTCGGTGCGCGCCGGAGGGGCTCGGTACAGTGCCCCCATGGCCCTTTCCCGCGCTCTGGCTCTGCTTCTGGCCTCCTCGCTGCTGTCGGCCCCAGTGGCCGCGCAAACGGGCCCCACCTTGCCGCCCCGTCCGGGGACGCCCAGCAGCCCCGCGGGGGTCACGGCCGCCCAGCTGCAGGTCGCGCTCAATGAGCGGCCGGTGCTGCGCCTGATGCTGCTGAACCTCAGCCTGCGCGAGGTGCTGCGCACCGGTACGGTGAAGCTGACACCCAACACCCAGCTGAAGGTGCGGATTCTGCTGGCGCCACTGTCCTCCAACGCGACCCTGCAGCCCGACGCCGCGCAGCAGACGGTCAACAACCTGCTGCAGGCCCTGACCCCGGAGCAGCGGCGCGCCGTCGAGAGCAACATGCAAAGCCGGGAAGACCGCGCGCGCATGCTGGCTTCGCAGACCCGGATTGTGGGCACAGCTGGACCGGTCAGCGGCGTACAGGCCGTGTTGTACCTGCTGATCCCCGGCGGCCGGTCGGTTGTGGACCGCTTGAACCGCCAGGATGACCTCAATCCCTACCGCATTAACGCCGCCAACACCGACATCCTGAACAGCCTGCTGGATCTGCTGAAGTAGAGGCCAGCGCACAAAGCGCACAAAGTCTGTGACTGGTTCCCTCAGCTGCGCGGCTGTAGAGGAACATGCCGCGCAGCGCCCATTGGCCCCACCGCTTGGTCAGGCGGCCTGGCCTGCAAAGTCCCCCTCGGCGTCTGGTGCAGGAGCGGGGGGACGCCGCGTAGCCCAACAGGGGCGAGAGGACAGGAGAGCCCTGCAGCTCGTCACCGGGTCGGTGCCAGGGCGACGCTGCGGCGCCCATGAAATCAAATCGGGGGCGCCGCAGTTGGCACCCCTACTGCTCTGCATCCGGCTCTTAGCGGGCAGGTGCACCGGTCTGTGCACAGGTGGGACAACGGCCATACAGGGTCACTTCATGGGACTCCACCACGAAGCCGCCCGGGTACACCGTGCCCCGGGGCAGGCTCACGGGGCAGGTGTGCAGGGTAAACACCCGCCCGCAGGCGGTGCAGCTGAAATGGTGGTGGTGGCCTTTGCCGCTGGGCTCGTAGCGGGTTTCGCCGTCCAGCGTGACGGGATGAATGCGGCCCTGCTCGGTGAGCAGCTTCAGGGTGCGGTAGACGGTGGCCACACCCAGGGCGGGCAGGTCGCTGCGGGCGCGTGCCAAGACCTCGGCGACGGCCAGCGGGCCCTCGGCGTCGTGCAGAACGCGGGCGATAACGTCACGCTGCCGGGTGCTGCGCGCGGCGGTCATGGGGCTCCCCTTCCGCCAGACGCGCTCTCCAGGTCACCCAACACAGGCCTCCACGGCCGGCCACTGGTCACCTTCCACCCGGCAGGCGCAGCAACGAAGACGGGTGGCCGGGCATGGCCCCTGAAAGACGCAGCTGAAGAGGCGCGTCCCCTGCCGTCCTGGATGGACCGGAAACGAAGAGCCCCTGCATTCTCCCAATGCCGCCCAGTGCCGGGCGCAGCGTGGGCCACCCAGGGCTGCGCCCGGTGGTGAACGAAGCCCAGGCCATCCGCAACCCCCATAAGCGGCAGGCTAGCACCCCCTGCCCCAGACAATCAAAAAGCCAATTAAAAAGCCGCCCACCTTCGGGGCGGCCAGAGAGGCGGGCTGGTTTAGCGCAGGTTGGGGTTGGCCATTTCCTCGGGGGCAATGTCACTGCCCTGGGCCTTGGCCTGCACCTGACTGGGCGGGGTGGGCACCTGCCCGGCGTGCGCCTGCGGGGCCACGGCGGGCGGCGCGCTGCGCTCGGCCGGGGCCTGCTGCGCGTAGCTGAGGGTGGCTGTGCCCGCGGTGGCGGGGGCTTTACTGGGGGCCTTGCTCACTGTGGAAGCCTTGCCCGCTGTCACGGTCCCCTCCGGCTGCCCGGCGCGGGCCATCAGGCTCTCGGCCAGGGTTTCCAGGCGCGGGGCAATCACCTTGTCGGTGAGGGTCTTGACGGCCAGGGTGCCCAGGGTCGCCACCAGCGCGCCCCCCACGCCGCCACCTTTTTGCTTCTGCTGGGCCTTGACCAGCGCCTTCTGGTGCTTCACCGGGCTCTGGGCGTCCACGTAGATCTTGCGGCTGCGGCGGAACTGCCGGCCCACCACCAGCCCCAGCACCGCCCCCACCGCCGAGGCGCCGCCCAGCATCTTCAGCGGCTCCTGCTGCATCTTCACCTGCAGGCTGGCTTCGCGCGTCAGGGCGTCCACGCTGGCCTTCAGGCGCTCGCGGGCTTCCTCGCGTTCGGTGATGTAGACACGCTTGGGCTCAGCGGCCATTACCGCTCACCCCGCTTCATGTCGCCCCGGAAGGTGGGCTCGGTGCTCACCGGGATGCCAGGGGCGTCTTTGAGCACCACAGGCTCTTGCAGGTTGGGGTCGTGGTGGTGGCCGTGCCCGTGGCCGGGCTTGCCCACTTCGCTGCCGTCAATCTTCTTGTTCAGGCCGCTGCTGTAGTGCTGCGGCTCGCCGCCGGGCTTGCTTTCGTACACCGGCACCGTCACCGTGCCGTGCTCCACCCGCACGGTGGCCACGCCGCCCCCCTCGCCCATCACGCGGGTTTCGCCCGCCGCGTACTCGGTGGGGTCGCGGCGCAGCTCTACGCGGGGACCGTTGGGGTTGTAGGCGTCGCGCTCGGCGTTGTCGCGGCTGGCCGGCACGCCCATACGCGCGTCACCCGTGGGGCGCGCAGTATGCAGCCCACTGCCCTGGGGGCCCGTGGGGCGGGGCCCACTGTGCTCAGCGCTGTGCTCGCCGTGGTCGGTATCGTCCATGTGCTCCCTCCGGAAACGGGGCTCGTCGCCCGGCACCTCGGCGCTCAGCTTCTTCAGGCCCATCATGACCAGCGCGCCGGTCACGGCAAAGCTCAGCAGGGCGATCAGCAGCGCGGCGGCCCACGCCCCCAGCCCCAGGCGCATCAGGCCGTAAAACACGGCCAGGATGATAAAGACCAGCCCCATGATGAGCGGCCCAGTCGAGGCCAGCAGCAGCACCGCGCCGATCCCCTTGGCCTTGGCCACCTGAGCGGCCTTGCGCGCCACGGCGCTCAATTCCGCCTTTACGAGGGTCACGCCGGCGTCAAAAACCTCCACCAGCGCGCCACCCAGACTCTTGCGTTCTTCCATGCTTCCCTCCAGCGCAGCCCTGCACACGGACAGGGCCAGACGCCCCCAGCATAATGAACGCAATGCCAGGCCCGCCCCAGCACCAAGAAAATCTGAACCTGACCCTGGCGCAGCGCTCCAACCTGTGGCCGCCCACCGCGCGCGCTTACCACGCCTGGCGCGCCCGGTCCCTGCGCCTGCTGGGCGCCCCGGGCCTGACCCTGGCGCGCGAGGCCGCCCTGCTGCGCGCCCTGTGCCGCCCGGGGCCGGGCCAGCAGTGGCTGGACGCCGGCACCAGCAGCGGCTTTTATGCCGGGGTGCTGGCCCGCGCGGGCGCCGAGGTGCTGGCCGCTGACCTGAGCGCGCCCATGCTGCAAGAGGCGCAGCGGCGACAACGCGGGCTGGGCATCCAGTGGGCGCAGCTGAACCTGGAAGCCAGCGGCCTGCCTGCCCACCGCTTTGACGGCGTGACCGTGGGCGCCACCCTCAACGAGACCCACGACCCCGCCCGGCTGCTGGCCGAACTGGCGCGGCTGCTGCGCCCCGGCGGGCAGCTGTGGCTGATGTACCTGCGCCGCACGGCCGGGCCCCTGCAAGCGGCCCTGGCCCGGCCCGCCCTGGGCGGCCTGAGCTTTCCCGACCCCGCCTGGGTGGCCCGCGCGCTGCCGGGCCTGCGCCTGACCCACGGCCTGAACGTGGGGGCTGTGCGCTTTGAGCGCCACTACAAAGCCGTGGAGGGCAATCCGCAAGAACTCTGTAAGAATGCGTGACGTTTCGCGCCCGCCCGCCCCCTACACTCGGTGCTCAAGGACAGCCAACGTGACTGACGCGACCTTTTCTTCCCTCCGTGCCCCGCCGCTAGAGCGGGCCGTGGCGCACTGCCGGGACATGACGCGCACGCACAGCAAAACCTTTTACCTGGGCTCGCGCTTTTTTCCGGCCCAGCAGCGCCGGGCGGTGTGGGCGGTGTACGCCGCCTGCCGCGACGGCGACGACATTGTGGACGAGGCCAGCGGCGAGGCGGCGCGCGCCGGCCTGGACGCGTGGTGGGCGCGCATGCAGGCGGCCTTTGCCGGGCAGCCGGGGCCCCACCCCATAGACACCGCCCTGGCCTGGGCCGCGCAGACCTACCCCATTCCGCTCTCGGCCTTTGCCGAGCTGCATGAGGGCCTGCGCATGGACCTGGAGGCACGCGAGTACCGCGACATGGCCGACCTGACCCTGTACTGCCGCCGGGTGGCGGGGGTGGTGGGCTTTATGATCGCGCCCATCAGCGGCTATGAGGGCGGCGAGCGCACCCTAGACCACGCCCTGAAGCTGGGTCAGGCCATGCAGCTGACCAACATCCTGCGCGATGTGGGCGAGGACCTCACCCGGGGCCGGGTGTACCTGCCCGCCGGGCTGCTGGCCGAGTACGGCGTGAGCCGCGCCGACCTGGAACGCGGCGAGGTGACCCCCGAATACCGCGCCCTGATGCGTCACCTCTCTACACTGGCACGGACATGGTATGCCGAGGGCCGCGCCGGGATTCCCTGCCTGAACGGCCGCGCCCGGCTGGCGGTGGCCGCCGCCGCCCGCGCCTACGAGGGCATTCTGGATGACCTGGCCCGCGGCGACTTTGACAACTTTGGGCGGCGGGCGCACGTGAGCGGCACGCGCAAACTGCTGCTGCTGCCCCGGGCGTGGTGGGAACTGCGCGCCGCGCCTGCGCCGCTGTCTTAACGCCCCTACCCTTCCTTATTTTCTGTCGCCTGGGGCCATGCCCCAGCGGGAGGCACCCTGCCCATGACCCCCACCACCCTCTCCCCCACCCACCCCCGGCGCAAAACAGCCGTGATTATCGGCGCTGGCTTCGGCGGCCTGAGCCTGGGCATTCGCTTGCAAAGCCTGGGCTTTGACACCACCATTCTGGAGCGCCTGGACGGCCCCGGAGGCCGCGCCTACCAGAAGCGCACGCCGGACGGTTACGTGTTCGACATGGGCCCCACCGTGATCACCGTGCCGCACTTTATCGAGGAACTGTTTGCCCTGGAACGCGGCGCCGCCGGGCTGACCACCCCCGATTACCCGGCGCAGGTGCTGGCCCCGAACGCGCGGATCAAGGCAGGCGACAGCGGCGGCCCCCGCACCCGCGACTACGTGAAGCTGGTGCCCATCCTGCCCTTTTACCGCATTTACTTCGACGACGGCACGTTCTTTGACTATGACGGCGACCCCGAAAACACCCGGCGCCAGATTCTGGCCCTGGCCCCGGACGATCTGGCCGGCTACGAGCGCTTCCACGCCGACGCCCAGGCCATTTTCGAGCGCGGGTTCCTGGAACTGGGCTACACCCACTTTGGCGACATGGGCAGCATGTGGCGGGTGGTTCCGGACCTGCTGAAACTCGACGCCGTGCGCACGCTGTTTTCCTTTACCAGCAAGTATTTTGCCAGCCCCAAGCTGCGGCAGGTGTTCTCCTTTGAAACGCTGCTGGTGGGCGGCAACCCGCTGTCGGTGCCGGCCATCTACGCCATGATTCACTTTGTCGAGAAAACCTGGGGCATTCACTATGTGATGGGCGGCACGGGCGCGCTGGTGCGGGCCTTTGTGCAGAAGTTCGAGGAACTGGGCGGGCAGATTCGCTACGGGGCCGGGGTGGACGAACTGCTGGTCACCGATGACCGGGGCCGCCCGGTGCGCCGCCCCCTGGGCCGCCGCGTGGCGCGCGGGGTGCGCCTGGAGAGCGGCGAGGCGCTGCACGCCGATCTGGTGGTCAGCAACGGCGACTGGGCCAACACCTACCTCAAGCGGGTGCCGGCGCCTGCGCGGCTGGTGAACAGCGACCTGCGCGTCAAGGCCGCCCGCCAGAGCATGAGCCTCGTGGTGATCTACTTTGGCTTTCGCAAGGACGGCGAGGACCTGGGGCTGCGCCACCACAACATCATCCTGGGGCCACGCTACGAGGCCCTGCTGACCGAGATTTTCGGCCGCAAGGTGCTGGGCCAGGACTTCAGCCAGTACCTGCATGTACCCACCCTGACCGACCCCTCGCTGGCGCCCGAAGGCCACCACGCCGCCTACACCCTGATTCCGGTGCCCCACAACGGCAGCGGCCTTGACTGGTCGGTGGAAGGCCCCCGGCTGGTGGACCGGGTGCTGACCTTTCTGGATGAACGCGGCTACATCCCGGGCCTGCGCGGGCGCCTGACGCACCAGGAGTTCATTACGCCTGACTATTTTGAGGGCACGCTTGACAGTTACCTGGGCAACGCGTTTGGCCCGGAACCGCGCCTGACCCAGAGTGCCTTTTTCCGCCCGCACAACCGCAGCGAGGACGTGAAGAACCTGTACCTCGTGGGCGCGGGCGCGCAGCCGGGCGGCGGGACCCCCAGCGTGATGATGTCGGCCAAGATGACGGCCCGCCTGATTGCCCAGGACTTTGGCCTGCACCCCGATCTGCTGGGCGAGGGCGTGAAAAGCGCCGCCGACTGACCGAAGTGCAGACGAGGAGGCCGGGGCTGAGCGTCCCGGCCTGTGTCATAGGAGCTGGGGGGAAATCTGCAGCGTCGGCCCTACCCAACCCTCAGGCTCTGCGGCGGGCCTCATGGCTGCCAGCCTCCTTCCTTCACACCACCCGCTCTGCCCCACAGCAAAACCGCCTGAACCGAAGTCCAGGCGGCCTGTGTTTCGCGGTGCTCAGCGGGGGTACATGAAGTTGATGGTGTTCTTGTCAATGGTGGAAAAGCCGTTGCGCTGGCCCATGCGGTTCAGGTCAATGCTGCTGTTCAGCGGCTTGATCGCCAGCTTGCCGTCAAAGTAGGCGGGGTAGTGCATGATCGAGTCGAAGTCGTAGGCGCCGTAACCCTTCGAGCCGCTGCGGATCTGGTACTGGCTCTGCCAGTCGGCGGGGATGTTCTGCCACTGAATCTGCACGTAGCTGTCGCGGTCGGGGCGGGTCTGCTCGTGGAACAGGCCCATGGCGTGCCCGAACTCGTGGATGATCGAACCGGTGGTGCAGCGGTCAGCCAGGGTGATGGTCTGGCGCCCGCCCACCATCCCCAGGCTGGACGCGCAGGAGGTGCCGGTGTTGTACGTGATTTCCACGTAGTTGCTCTGGTTCGTGCGCGGCGTGACCACCACGTTGGTGGTGCTGCGGATGTTGGCCGCCGCCGCCGCCACGCGGTCACGGATGGCCTGGGGCACGTTGCTGGCAAAGGTGTAGGGAATGGTGCGGGCGGTCCAGCGGTAGCGGGTGTCCACCACGTAGGTGCCCTGGGGCGAGAGCTGGCCCAGCGGCGCCAGGATGATGTCTTCTTCGAGCATCAGGTAGCCGTCTTGCTCGAAGCCGGTGACCTGCTGACGGCTGCCGTCCGGCATGATCAGCGTGGCCGGGTGGGTGTTCGGGGTGGTCCGGGCCTCAGGCGCGGTCAGGGGCGCTGTGGAGCAGGCGGCAAGGAAAAGGGACAGCAGCAGAACCGGCGTGGATCTTGGCATGGGTAACGCACCTCCGTTGTGTGGTTCAGCGATATTAGAGGTTGCTGAGTCGGGCTGTAAAGAGAAGGAGCCAGCAAACGCAGCCCATTTGTCTAGAACGACAAATTTGAAAAGCAAGCGCCACTATCAGTTCTCATATGGACTTCATCAAGAGCGAAAAGGCGGCAGATGGAAAGACAGAGCCCTGCACTGGCGTAGGGCTCCCCGGTGCACCTTCCTCACCCCACGCCGGCCGGCTACACCCGGGCCTGCAACCAGTCCACGATCAACCGGCGGATCTCCTCGCGGGGCTCGTCGTTGAGCAGTTCGTGGTACCCGCCCTGCACATGGTGGAAGGTCTTGTCCTGCGCCCCCAGCGCCTCCAGGAAGCGCTGGCTGCCCCGGGGGTCCGTCAACTGGTCCTCGCTGCCGTGCACCACCAGCGTGGGCACCGTCCAGCGCGGATAGTGCGGCCACAGGCTGCCGCTCAGGCGCAGCATGCTCGCGCCGGTCAGGGCCGGCACGTGGCCGTGGTACATGGTTTCGTCGGCCTCGTAGGCGCTGACTTCCTCGGCCAGCCGCGACAGGCCCCCCGTGGGCAGCGCGGTGGTTTTCAGGCCCGGGGCCACGCGCGCCACCAGTGGGGCCAGCCGCTTGAGCCAGGGCCGCTCGTTTTCGCCCACCAGCAGGGCCGGACTGGTCAACACCACGCCGCTGACGCCCCGGGGGTCACGCGCCACGCTGGCGGCCGTGACCAGCCCGCCCATGGAGTGCCCCAGCAAAAACAGCGGCCCGGACAGGCTGCGCAGCGCTTCTCTGGCCTTCAGGTGGTCCTCGACGAGCGCAAAGAGGTCCACCACGGCCCGCCGCCCGGCCGAGCGCCCGTGGCCGCGCTGGTCGTAGGCATACACCGTGAACCCGGCCCCAACCAGGGTGGGGATCAGGGCGTGGTAGCGCTCCACGTACCGCCCGGCATACTCCCCAAACCCGTGGGCCAGCAGCACCGCCGCCCGGGCCTGGGGTGCAGGCCACACATACCCTTCGACGGGCGCCCCGGGCACCGTCCAGCTCTGACTTTGCATGCACCGAGTCTAAGCCTGGGGCGCGGCCCCTGCCCAGCTGCGGCGCGTGGCCGCCGTAAACCCCCCAGCCAGCCCAGGCGCGACGGGCGGCCCCCCCGGCGGCCGGGCTCAGTCCAGTGGCCCCGCACCCAGGCCGCTGTCCAGCCGGCCCTGCACCGCCGCTTGCAGGAAAGCGTATTCCTCGGCCAGTTCGTTCAGCGCCTCGTAGCGGCTGCTGGAGCCGCCGTGCCCAGCCCCCATGATGGTTTTCAGGACCACCACGCCGCTCCCGGGCGCCGCCAGGGTCCGCACGCGCGCCGCGTACTTGGCCGGTTCCCAGTAGGCCACCCGGGGATCGTTCAGGCCGGTGCTGACGAACAGGTGGGGGTAGCGCCCTGCTTTCAGGTTGTCGTAGGGGCTGTACGCCGCCATGACCGCGTAGTCCTCGGGGCGGTTGGGGTTGCCCCACTCGTCGTATTCGGCGGTGGTGAGGGGAATGGTGTCGTCCAGCATGGTGCTCAGCACGTCCACGAACGGCACGCCCACCGAGGCCGCCGTCCACAGGTCCGGGCGCAGGTTGACCACGCTGCCCATCAGCAGGCCGCCGGCGCTGCGGCCCATCGCCACCAGTTCGCGCGCCACCCCTTGGTCACGCAGCGCCTCGCCCGCCGCGATGAAGTCCGTAAAGGTGTTCATCTTGTGGCCCAGGCGGCCCCCGTCGTACCAGCGGCGGCCCCGCTCCGCGCCGCCCCGGATGTGCGCGATGGCCCACACCCAGCCCCGGTCCACCAGCGGCAGGCGCCCCGCCACGAAGGTGGGATTGATGCTGTAGCCGTAGCTGCCGTACCCGTAGAGCAGCGTGGGGGCGGGCAGCGGCGTGTCGCGGCGGCGCAGCAGGCTGACCGGAATGCGCTCGCCGTCTGGCGCCGTGGCCCACACCTGCTCGCTGACGTACAGGGCCGGGTCGTAGTGCGGCACCGGGGTGGCCTTGACCAGGGTGGTTTCGAGCGTCTCCAGGTTCAGGTCCAGGTGTTCCAGCGGCCGGGTCAGGCTGGTGTGGGTGATACGGGCCGTGGGGCGGTCGTAGACGTAGTTCGGGCCGATGCCCACGGTCACGCTGGCCTCGGGAAAGGGCACGCGCTGGGCGGGGCCGTAGCCGCCCGCCTCGCGGCGCAGGACCCACAGCGCCGTGAAGCCGTCCTCGCGCCCGGCCAGCAGCAGATGATCCTGGAACAGATGGAGATTCTGCAGGTGACGCCCTTCGTCGTAGGGCAGCACGTCGGCGGCGTCGGCCCAGGCCAGGGGCGCACCGTCCTCTCGCTTGGGCCAGCGCACCAGCTTGAATTCGTCGGCCCCGCCGTGGTTGGTCAGGGCCAGCCAGTGGTCGCCGCCGTCGGTCAGCACCGGAACCTCGGTGCCGCGCTCGCGGGCCAGCAGCCGCGCGGGCAGACCCTGGGTGTCGTGGGCAGGCAGCACCCACCACGCCTGGGCGCGGTTGCTGGCGCTGCGGATCAGCAGGGTCTGCCCGTTCTCGCTGACGTGGGCGCCCAGCCGGAAGGTGGGGTCGTCCTCCTGCACCAGCAGGGTGTCCCCGGCCTGAGGCTGGCCCAGCAGGTGGCGCCAGAGGCGGTATGAACGCTGGGTGGCGTCGTCGGTGGCGTAGTAGAGCGCGCGGCCGTCACTGCTCCAGGCCAGCACCCAGCCGTTCAGGCCGCGCAGGGGCGGGTGCGCCAGCTTGCCCGTCTGGGTGTCCAGCACCCGCAGTTCAAACACCTCCTGGCCGGTGGTGTCCAGCAGGTAGGCCCAGAACCGGCCGTCGGGGCTGGGCGCGGTGGCGTACACCCACACGTTGGCCAGGTCCTCTTCGGCCTTTAGGGCATTCAGGTCCAGCAGCACCTGGGGCTCGCCCCCGCCCAGGGGCCGGCGCAGGTAGAGGGGATGGGCCTGCCCCTCCTCGGTGCGGGTGAAATAAGCGTGGGCGCCGCGCACCACCTCGGGCTGTTCGTCGCGCTCCTGAACGTGCGAGAGGAGGTCCTGGTAAATGGCCTGCTGCTCGGCCTGGAGCGGCGAGAGCACCCCGGCCAGATACTCGTTCTCGGCCCTCAGGTAGGCCAGCACCTCGGGGTCCGTCTTGCCCTGGGTTTTCAGCCAGTGGTAGTCGTCCGGGCGCTCGTGGCCGTGCTGAAGGTGACGCGTGGGCTTGCGGGGCGCGCTCGGCGGAGTGGGCATGGGCCCAGCATAGGCGCGCGGCGCCCGGCTGGGGGCCGCCTTTGGGCACGGCGCAGCGGCAGCCGCAGCACCTTTCTTAAGCGCACCTTAAGCCCGGCCACCAGAGCGGCGGCCCCGGGCAGGCGCACACTGGGCGCTATGGCAGAGATTGCACGGAAGGCTTCGGCCCACTGGGAAGGCGACCTGAGAAGCGGCAAGGGCACGGTCAGTACCGGCAGCGGCGTGCTGGACGGCGCGCAGTACTCTTTTGGCACGCGGTTCGAGAACGGCAAGGGCACCAACCCCGAAGAGCTGCTGGCGGCGGCGCACGCGGGCTGCTTCACCATGCAGCTGTCTGCCCTGCTGGCGAACCACGGCCACACCATCGAGGCGCTGGACACCCAGGCCACCTGCGAGATGGTGAAAGAGGCTGGGGGCTTCAAGGTCAGCACCATGCGCCTGACGGTGCGCGGCAAGATCACCGGCAGCGATCAGGCCGACTTTGAGGCCCACGTGCGCGACGCCGCCGAAAAGTGCCCCCTGAGCCGCGTGATGGCGGGCAACGTGGAGATCGTCCACGAAGCGATTCTGGACGAAAGCTGAGGGCCACTGGCCCAGGGAAGGTGGGCCCGCCAGGAGGCTGACGTGGCCCGCTTGACCTGAAAGTCGCTTTGACCTCCGCGCCTCAGGAGGCCAACAGCCGGCCAGGCGGCCCGTCCAGGCCGCTGTCTTGCCAGGACACCCATTCCTCCCGCCTCAGCCCCAACGCCTCTGAGGCCCAGGGCGACTCTGGGTTCCCTGACCGCTCGTCGGGCCCTCTTGTTCCTGCGCCTGTCAGGGGCATGGCACTCCACCTGGGCGTCTCCTTGTCCTTCGCCCTCGCCTCTAAAGACCATGCACCCCCAGCACCGCGAGCCCCCCTGGAGCCGCGTGTTCGTCCCCGGCACCGCCCTGGCGCTGGGGTTTGTCTTTTGCGGGCCGGGCGCTTACGCTGCGCCCATGCGCCCCCTGTTCCTGCTGGCGGCCACGGCCCTGTGCGGGGCGGCCCAGGCCAGCCCTCCGGCCCTCAGCCCGCAGAGCCTGGCGCGGGCCGCCGCCTACTCGGCCACGCACCGGGGCGACGCCCTGCTGGCGGTCCAGGGGGCGCGCGAGGTCTGGGCGCAGGGCCAGAATGGCTTTGCACTGAACGCGCCCCATGTCCTGGCCAGCGGCAGCAAGACCTTTGGCTGCGCGCTGGCCGTGGCCCTGCAAGATGCCGGTGTGCTGCGCCTGGACGAGCGGGTGGCGGACACTCTGACCGAGTGGAGCACGGACGCCCGGCGCGGGATCACGGTGCGCCAGCTGCTGAATTTCACCAGTGGCCTGCCCGGCAACGTGGGCCGTCCGGTGCCCACGCTGAACCTGGACCTCAGCGCCGAGGCCCGGCGCGCGCCCCTGCAGGCGGCGCCCGGCACACAGTTCAGTTATGGCAACGCCCATCTGGCGGTGTTTGCCGAACTGGTGCGCCGCAAAACCGGCCACGAGCCCGAAGCAGAGTTGCAGCGCCGGGTGCTGGACGCCCTGGACATTCACCCTGTCTGGGCCCGTGACCGCGCTGGACAGGCCGATCTGGCCGGCGGAGCGCGGCTGGACGCCCGGTCGTGGGCCCGTTTTGGCGAACTGCTGCTGCGCGGGGGCCGCTGGCAGGGGCGCGCCGTCCTCAGCGCGGCCGGTCTGCAGGCGTGCCAGCAGGGCAGCGCCGCCCTGAACATCTACGGCCTGACCCTGTGGCTGAACCTGCCTGCCGCCGGCACCCTGGACGCCGGCGACACAGTGCCGGTGGCGGCGCTGGGCCTGAAGGGCGAACGCCTGATGCCCTCGCAGCCCACGAACGTGGTGATGGCGGCGGGCCTGGGCAACCAGCGCCTGTACCTGCTGCCCGACCATGACGCCGTGGTGGTGCGCTTTGGACGTGGCGGCGAGTGGAGCGATGACGCGTTCTTGCAGCTGCTCACCGCGCAGCCCTAGCGCCCAGGCAAGGGGCCCCGCCCCCTGCGTCATCTGACGCATGCCCCTCCCCTTCCCAGGCGCCACACTGGGGGCCATGAGTCACCTGTATTACCTCGTGGGGCCCCCGGGCGCCGGCAAGCGCACCGTGGGGCTGGCCCTGGCGCGGCGCACCGGGGCCGCGCTGCTGGACAACCACCTGTTCAACGATCCCATTTTCCGGGCCTACGGCGCCGACGGGGTAAGCCCCCTGCCCGACGAACTGTTCGACCTCGCCGAGACGGTGCGGCAGGCCGGGCTGGCCGCGCTGCGGCTGGCGCCGCGCCACCTCTCGCACATCCTGACCAACCACCTGAGCGGCGGCGAGCGCGGGCAAGAGGTGGTGGCCGAACTGCGCACCCTGGCCGCCGAACGGGGCGCGGCCTTTGTGCCGGTGTGGCTGGAGTGCCCACAACCCGAACTGGAAGCCCGCATGGGCCGCCCCGAGCGCACCGAGCGCCTGAAGCTGCGCGACCCGGGCCTCCTGCGCGCGCTGCTGGAGCGAGGCGGCACCCTGCCGCCGCCCCCCGACGCCCTGGTGTTGAACACCGCCGAGCTGGCCCCCGACGAGGCCGCCCAGCGGATTGTCGCCTTTACGCGGGTGGGGGTGTGACCCCCACCATTTACCATCTGGCCGGACCACCTGCCAGCGGCAAACGCACGGTGGGGCTGGCCCTGTCCGCCCTTACTGGGGCCGCGCTGCTGGACAACCATCTGTTTAATGACGCGGTGTTCAAGCCTTACGGGGCCGACGGATTGCGTCCTGTTTCCGACGAGGTGCGCGCCCTGGCCACCGAGGTCTGGGCCCTGGGCCTGCGGGCAGCGGCCCTGGCGCCCGCCGACGTGGATCAGATCTTCACGGCCTATTACACCGACAACGCGCGTGGAGCAGAGGCGGCGGCGCGCATTCCGGCCCTCGCCAGGACGCGCCGAGCCCAATACGTGCCGGTGTGGTTGAGCTGCGCCACCACAGAGCTGAGCCGGCGCGTGACCCACCCAGAGCGGCAGGTCTGCGCCAAGATGCGCGATCCGGCCCGTCTGGCCGCCCTGCTGACCGGGGGCGGCCTGTTGCCACCTCCGCCCGGCGCCTTGCAACTGGACACCACCGCCCTCAGCCCGGACGAGGCCGCGCGGCGGATCATCCGCTTCGCCCAGAGCAGCCGGCAGGGGGCTTGATCAGCGAGCAACGGGCTGGGCTGGCCGCCTGCTCCCTACCTTCAGTACAGGTGGAAATCCTGCAGGCCGGTGGCCTCGCTGTACTGCGTTTGAACATCGGTCACGCGGGCATGGGGCGGGCCCCGGCGCAGCCAGTGCAGCAGGCGGTCCAGCTCGGGCTGCGGGCCCTCGGCCACCACCTCCACCCGGCCGTCGCTGAGGTTTTCGGCAGAGCCCGCCAGATTCAGGTCGCGGGCGTGGCGCTGCACGTAGCGCCGGTAGCCGACGCCCTGCACAGTGCCAGAAATGAGAGCAGTCAGGCGCATGTCGCGCATCCTACCCGGCACGCCGCCGGGGTGCGCCTTCTCTGACCGTTGCATGAGGATGCGCCGGGTGCGGCATTCACCACCCCCGCCGTAGAATGCTGAGAATGCGGCCAGGAGCATTAAGACAACTTCCGAAAGGTTCCGTCATGGATGACGGAATTTTTTCGACCGAAGGGAGAAGGAAAGGGTACGGCTTTCCGAGAATTGAAGGAACAGCCGGCTCTTTCCCGGCTGTTCCGGAAATGGACGGAATCCGTATCCGGCAGTTCGCGGCAGGCCTCGAGGGCCGCCCCACACCATGACCGACGAGTTGCCGCCGGGCGCCGCCCCGGCCCCCGAGCCCCAGCCTCTCCCGCCCCCGCGTCGCCGCCGTATCTGGCCCTGGGTGCTGGGGCTCCTGGGCGCGGCGCTCTTGGTGCTTGCGCTGCTGCCCACGCTGCTGGGCCGGCTGGGGGCGCAGGCGGGCCTGAGCGCCGAGCGGGTGGGCGGGCCCCTGTGGGCACCCACCCTGGACGGCGCGCGGCTGCAGCTGCCCGGCGTGCAGGCCCAGGCCGGGCGGGTAGAAGCGCAGGTGGCCGGGGTTAATCCGCTGACCAAAACCCTGCGCCTGAACGTGCGCGTGGCCGACGTCGCCGTGGCCCTGCGCCTGAAAGACCTGGTGGGCGGCGCGGGCCGCCAGACGCCGCCGGGCTGGCGCGTGGTGCTGAACCGCCTGGACGTGCAGCGCACCCGCCTGACCGTGGACGGCAGCGGCGTGAATGTCCCCGACGGGCAGTTCACCCTGAGCCAGGACCGGGGCCGCTTGCAGGTGCGCGGCGCCACCCGTGACGGCGACCTGAATGCCGCTGTGACGCTGGGTGAGGGCCGGGGCGGCAACACCGCCACCATTGACCTGGACGCGGACGCCCGGGTCCTGAACCACTACTGGCCCGGCGTGACGGCGGGGCGCATTGCCGGCCGCTACGTGCTGGGGGGCGGCCCGGTGCGCGGCGACCTGCGCCTGACGGGCGGCGCCCTCACGGTGCCCCAGACCCGGCTGGTGAAGGTGACAGACATCACCGGCCGCGCCGTGCACCGGGGCGACGTGGTGGAGCTGCAACTGGCCGGGCGCGGCTGGAACGGGCCCGTGACCGCCCAGGGCCGGGTGGATACGGCGGCGAAGAACTGGCGGGTCACGGCTGACGCCACGCCCACGGTGGCGGGGCTGGCCCAGGCGCTGGGCACCACCGGCCAGGGCACCCTGCGCCTGCGCGTGAGCGCCGGGGGCTGGAGCACGGTGCGGGTCAAGGCCTACGCCCAGGGCGCCGGCCAGCTGGCCGGCGTGACCTTCCGGGACGCCAACGCGGAATACACCTACCTGAATGAAGACGGCCGCACGGCCGGACAGACCAACGATCTGGCCTTCAGCGCCCAGACCGCCGTGGGCGGCGCCGACCAGCGCGTGGCGGGCCGCTGGGCCATTGGCCGCGAGGGCCGCGTGACCGTGGCCGGGGTGCTGGGACAAAAACCGCTGGACCTGACCGCCCGCATTGACGCGCAGAACGTGGTGCGCGTGCAGGGCCAGGGCCTGGGCGGGCCGCTGAGCGCCACCTTCACCCCCAAAGGCCAGCAGCTGCAGGCCCGCCTGAACCCCACCTACGGCGCGGCGCGTGCCCGGATTGCCCTGAGCGGCACGCCCCAGAACCTGCGCGCGGTGGTCACAGACGGGCTGGCGGGCCCCTTTGCGCTGGCGGGCACCGCTGTGCTGGACCGCCAGGGCCTGCGCGCCGACCTGGGCCGTGCCCAGCTGCGGCTGAACCGGCGCTTCCAGGGCAGCTGGGCGCTGGAGGGGCTGCAGGGCGCGGGGCTCACCCTGACTGGGCGCGGACGGCTGGACCTGACTGGCGGCGACGTGAGCGGCACCCTGACCGCCGCCGTGCCCGGCCTGCGCGAACCCCTGAGTGGACCGCTGAATCTCAATTACATCGAGCAGCGCGGCAGTTTTGTGGCCGGGCGGCAGGTGCTGGGCTGGCAGGGCGACAGTTTCCGCGTGCAGGCGCGCAACCTGGCCCTGGCCGGCGACCTGCGCGCCACGGGCGACGTGACCCTGACCACCACCCTCAAGGCCTTTGGGTCGCTGCGGGTGCGTGGGCGCGGCCTGGACCTCAGCGCCTTCGGGCGGGGCACGGCGGCGTCGGTGCGCGGCGAGGTGGGCGGCGTGACCCTGCTGGCCGACACCGCGCTGCAGGCCCCCTACCGCACGGCGGTGCGGGTGCAGGGCACCGACCTGCGCGGCACCCTGAACCTGCAGGGCAGCGGCGCCCTGGCCTTTGACCTGCGCTCGGGCCGGGAAACAGCGCGCGGGCTGGTACAGGGGGACAACGTGACCGCCACCGGACGCGTGGATCTGACCGCCCTGCGCCCCCTGGCCCGCGTGCCTGACCTGGGCGGTACTTTGGACCTGAACCTGCGCGGTCAGGGCGGCGTGGCCGTGGTCAACGCCCGGGCGCAGGGGGCCACGCTGCAAGGCACCCTGACCCGCCGCGCTGGGAACGTGCAGGCCAATCTGTTGGCCCTGTACAGCGGCGCCCGCGCCCGCCTCAGTGGGCCGGTGTTCCCGGCGGTGGCCGTCACTGGCCGGCTAAGTGCCCAGGGCCAGACGCTGACTGTGGCGGTGCAGGGGCCCTACACGGCGCTGCGGGCCCAGGCCACTGGCCGCACAGGTGAACTGTCCTTCGGCGGCGTCACCGTGCCGGCCCAGGCTGTCAACCTGCGCGGCACCCTCACCCCGCGCCTGCAGGCGGCCGGGCGCTGGGGCGACCTAAATGTGGCCTACGACGGCGGCAGCGGCCTGACCCGGGTGAGCGGCACCCAGGCCCTGACGGCCTTCGGCCAGACCGGGCGGGTGCAGGGACAGGCCAGCTGGGGGCTGGGCCGGGGCGGGGCCTTCCGGGGCGCGGTCAGCGCGCGCGGCGTGCTGGACCAGTACGCGGTGACGTTGCGTGGCCCCTGGAACGGCCTACAGGTGCTGGTCACCGACGGCGAGGGCCTGCGGGCCCAGGGCACGGCCTCGCTGCCGTCCGGGCGCTACAACGTGGATGTCAGCGGGCCGCTGGGCGGCGGCCTGTTTGTGAACGGCAACGTGCAGGGCACCGGCCTCTCGCCCCGGGGGCAGGTGGTGGTGACCGACGCTGCCGGCGGCCGGGCCCGCGTGACCCTGCGCGGCTTCGACAACCTGGGGGTTCAGGCCCAGGGACTGACCCTGGGCGGCCAGCGCCTGCAGGGCACCCTGCAGGCCCGGGACGGTGTCCTGAGTGGTCGCCTGCAGGCCGGGCCTTTCACGCTGCAGGCGGCGGGGGGCGGGGTGCAGGTGTCCGGCACCCTGGCCGACCACACCCTGCAGGCCAGCGGGCGCCTGACCCTGCCCGCCACCCTCTCGAACCTGCGCTTGAACGTGACCGGGCCCTACCTGGCCGCCCAGGCCACAGGCGGCGTGGCGAACCTGCGCGGCACCGTGACCCTGAAGCCGCAGAGCGTTGGCAGCGGGCCCACCCGCCTCAGCCTGCCGGGCCAGACCCTGCCCTTCAGCGGCAGCCTGACCGGCGCGCGGCTGCGGGTGGGCGGGCTCACCTATGCCTCGGGCCGCTGGTCGGGTGCCGTGGGGGTGCGCTACGCCCTGGGTGGGCGCCCAGGGACCGCGCAGCTGCTGGGCCGGGGCCCGGCGCTGCTGGCCGCGCCCCGGGGCCCCGTGAGCGGCGAGGTCACCCTGCTGCCGGCCCTGGGCGGCCAGCTGAGCACCGCCCTGGCGCCCTTTACGGCCCCGCTGCCAGAAGCGGTGCGGCGCGAACTGGTGCCCGGCCAGCTGGTGGCGACCCTCTCGCCCGGCGGCGCGCGGCTGGCGCTGCAGGGGGCCCGCTACCTGGGGGGACCGCTGGCCCTGAACGCCCAGGTGGGCTGGACCGGCGGCCTGCGCGCGGCCGGCACCCTGACCCACCCCGGGTCGCGCCTGCCGCTGCGGTACGAGGGCGGTACCCTGAGCGTGCCCGGCGCCTCGCTGGACGCCCGGGTGCTGGCCCCGGTGCTGCCGGGCGCCCAGGGCCGCCTGAGCCTGAACCTGACCGTGCCCGGGGGCCGCTTGGAGCGCGCCGCCGGGCAGGCCACCGTGAACGTGCGCGCCGCTGGGCAGGGCGCCGGTGGGCGCCTCACCCTGCGCGGCGGGCAGCTTTCGGCGGACCTGCGCAGCACGCTGGCAGGCCGCGCCCTGCGCCTGCGCGGGCCGCTGTACCCGCAGGCGAACGCCGTGCTCACCCTGGACGACCTGCGCGCCACGCTGAATGGCCGCGCCGGCCCACGCGCCAGTGACACCCTCACCCTGCGCGTGGGGGGCCGCCTGGAGGGGCGCGCGGTGGACCTGACGGTGGCCGCTGCCGGCCTGACCGGCCCCGGTGCCCGCGTGAACGCCGGGGGCACCCTGGCCGGCGCCGCCCTGAACCTGGGCGCAGCGAAGGGCCCCGGCGAGGGACTGGCCGCGTGGCGCCTGAGCGGCGGGGCCAGCGCGGGCGACCTGCGCCCGCTGGCCGGCGTGCCCGGCCGTCTCAGCCTGAGTCTGGGCGGCACGCTGACAGGCGTCCGCGCCCAGGCCACGGGCGAGGTGTCGGGCGTGGCCTTCTCGGCGCCGCTGAGCCTGACGGGCGGCGTGCTGCGCACCCAGGGCGCGCAGGCCACCCTGGGGCCCGCCGCCCCGGTACAGGGCACGGCGCGCCTGGGGGGCGCCCTCTTCCCCACCCTGGCCCTGAGCACCAAGGTCACCCTCACGAGCGGCCTACCGGGCCAGTACACCGGACAACTGCGGGGCAGCCTGCAAAAGCCGGACGTGCGCCTCAGCGGCACGCTGCGCGGCGACCTCAGCGGCCTGCGCGCCGCCGGCACCCGCCTGAGCGCACGGCTGCTGGGCGCCGACTACCGCCTCACGCTGACGGGCCCCGCCCTGCAGGGCGAGGTGCGCGGGCGCCTGGGCAGCGGCGCGCTGGGCGGACTGCAGCGCGCGGCCCTGACCCTGAACGCCGCCTACGTGGCCCCCCAGACCGACCTGCGCCTGCGCGGCCCGCTGGGCTGGAACGCCCGCAGCGGCTTTACGGGGTCGCTGCGCGTGGTGGGCGATACCCCGGGCGGGCCCCTGGACGCCCTGCTGGACGGCCAGGGTGAGTTGCGGGCCACAGCGGTCTACGGTGCGGGCGCGGGGCAGGCCCGCCTGACGGGCCGCTTCCAGGCGTCGCTGCCGCTGCGCCCGGGGGGCAGCGCCGACCTCGCCGCCTTTGACGTGGGCGCGCTGTGGGGTCGCCCCGGCCAACTGCGCGCGACGGGGCAGGCCACGCTGGGCGGCCCGTCGTGGTCGGCCCTGGCAGCAGCTTTCTCGGGCCGCCTGACCGACGAGGGCGGCGACCTGGGCGGCGAACTGCGTGCCGACTGGCGCGGCGGCGACCTGCGCGCGGCCCTGCAGGGGCCTCGGGTGCAGGCCCAGGCCACGCTGGTGGCGGGCCGCTACGCCCTGAAGCTGCAGGCCCCCGGGCCGCTGCGCGTGGCCCGGCTGCTGCCCCCCGGGCTGGATGTGGACGCCCTGACGCTGGGCGGCACCCTGGACGCCCAGGGCACCCTGCGCGGCGGCCTGGAGGCCCTGAACGCCCAGAACCTGAGCCTGAAGGGTGTTCAGGGGGAAGTGGGGCCGTTTAGTCTGTACGGCCGCGCCCGCTACCAGCCGGGCCAGGAGGCACTGAGCGCCGACCTGAGCGGCAGTCTGCGCGACGGGCTGGTGACGGTGCGCGGCGCGCTGCCGGGCGGGCTGAGCGTGAACGTGCGCCAGCTGAGCACCGACTTCGTGGGCGCCGCCTCGCTGGGACGCGGCAGGCTGAGCGCCGCCCTGACCCTGACGGGCGCCGCGCGCAACCCGGCCGTGGCCGGCAGCGTGACAGTGGACACCGACCGCCTGGGCGCCCAGGCCACCGTGGCCGGGCGACTGCGCTCGGCGGTGCTGAATGCCCGCCTCTCGCCGCGCGGCGACCTGGGCGGCACCCTGTACGCCGAAGCGCGCGACCTGGACCTCGCGGCGGGCCGGGTGCGGGCGCGCCTGTACGGCACCCTCACCCGGGGCGAGGCGCGCGCCGAGGTGAACCTGAACGGCGTATGGCCCGCGCTCTCGGGCACGGTCAGGGCCCGGGTGCCGGGCCTGCCGGACCCCGTGATTTTGCGTGGGGACGGCCAGGGCCCCGACGGACAGGGCCAATACACCCTAAGCGCCGGCGCGCTGGGGGGCGGCACCTTCCGCCTGGGGCGCGCGGCCGGCTTCGTGCCCACCCTGAGCGGCGCCCTGACCCTGACCCCGCTGCCACTGGTGGACGGCCAGGGCGAGCTGAGCGCCCGCCTGAGCCTGGGGGGCACCCTGGTCGCGCCCAGCGTGGCCGGCACCGTCACCTCGCGCGGGGCCCAGGCGCTGGGCGTCGCCCTGGAGGACCTGAGCGGCACGCTCACGGCGGCGGGCCCGGACCTGCGCGCGGCCCTCTCGCAGGGCGGGCGCCCGGTGCTGACCCTCAGCGGCCAGACGGTCACCCTGGACCGCCTGCAGGCGCGCGCGGCGGGGTCCACCCTCCGCGTCTCGGGCGAGGCCAAGCTGAGCGGCGAGGCGGCCCTGACCGTGGATGCCGCCGGCACGCTGGCCGGGCGCTTGAACGCGGTGTGGCGCGCCCAGGCCCTGACGGTCAGTGGCGCCCTGACCGGGCCCCAGGGCCTGCGCCTGAGCCCGGACCTGCGCGCCGACCGCCTGACGGGCTGGCACGGCACGGCCCGCCTGACCGGCGGCCCGGCGGGTGTGCTGACCCGCCCGGCCCTGGTGACCGTGGGCGGCGCCTTTGACCGGCCCCTGGTGCAGGGCGAGGCCGGGCTGCTGGGCGCCGGCGTGCGCGTGGTGGCCGACGCGCGGGGCGTGCAGCTGCGCTTCGTGGACGGGCCCGGAGCCCAGGCCAGCGGCGTCCTGGAAGCGCGGCCCCAGGGCAACGGCCCGTGGGCGTTGCTGGGCGCGGCCAGCCTGACGCGCCCCGAACTGTCCCTGAGCCTCACGCCGGGGGGCACCGTCACCGCCCCGCAGGCGCAGCTCAGCGTGCGCCGGGGCGAGTGGCGCGCGGGCGGCACCGCCAGCCTGCAGGCCGCCGACCTCAGCGTCTCGGACGGCGAGCGAACCGGCACTGTGCGCTGGAACGGCACCGACCTTGAGGCCAACCTGCCGGGGCTGAACCTGGGCCGCCTGGGCGTGCGCGATCTGGGCGGCACCGTGACGGCGGCGGGGCGCCTGAACCCGGCGGCGGGCAACGGCCGCCTGACCCTGACTGTGGCGGACCTGAGCACCCCCTACACCCTGCCCTATGTGGACCTGCCGCTGGACGGGCGCCTGAATGCCGACCTGACCCTGCAGGGCGGGCGCCCGGCCGTGCAGGCGGCGCTGGCCCTGAGCAGCGGC
Source organism: Deinococcus multiflagellatus (assembly GCF_020166415.1). Classification (NCBI taxonomy): domain Bacteria; kingdom Thermotogati; phylum Deinococcota; class Deinococci; order Deinococcales; family Deinococcaceae; genus Deinococcus; species Deinococcus multiflagellatus. The sequence continues at coordinate 39,568 of NZ_JAIQXV010000007.1, read as the reverse complement.
ACCCTGAACCTGCAGGCGGCCCAGGGCCCCACGACCTGGACCGGCACCCTGACTGGCCGCGTGGCCCGTGAAGGCGGCACCCTGGACGTGAACCTGCGGGCCGACGCAGCGGGGGTGCAGGGGCGCATCGAGGCCGCGCGCCTGCCGGTGGCGCTGGCCGGGCAACAGCTGGCCCTCAGCGGCAGCGCCGCGCTGGCCGGGCAGACCTTCCGCGCCGACCTGATTGGCCGCGCCACAGCTGCGCAGGTGCCCGCGCAGGTCATCGTGACGGCGTCTGGCGGCCTGGCGGACCTCGTGCCGGCGCTGGCGGGGCCGCTGGCCCTGGCCCCCACCGGCGAGGGCTACGCCCTGCGCGCCACCCTGGACGATCTGGCGCTGGGCGACGTGGTGCCGTCGGCCGCCCTGCGCGGCCGGGTCAGCGGTGAGGCCACGCTGCGCGACGGCGGCGGCACCTTCGTGCTGCGCTCGGACGACCTGACGGTGGGCCCGCGCCGCCTGCCCGCCCGCCTGGAAGGCACGCAGGTGGCGGGCGACTGGCGCATTCGCGGCTTCCTGGGCGAATCGGACTTCACGGCGGGTCTCAGCGGCGGGGACGTGTTCGGGCAGGGCACCCTGCGCGCCCTGCCGGTGGGCGCGGTGCTGGGCGCCGCCACCGGCACGGTTCCCGGCGAGGGCGTGGTGACCGGCGTGGCCCGTTTCCGCTTCCCGCTGGCCGATCCGCTGGCCGGGCGGGTGAACGTGGTGGCCGAGCGCATCCGCGTGAGCGCCACCAGCGGCGAGGGCGCCTCTGCCGTGACCGAGACCCTGACCGGCAGCGGCACCCTGGACTATGCGGCGCGCGAACTGCGCGGCATCAATGTGCAGCTGTCTGGCGCCGGCACCTGGGACGTGCGGGGCGGCTACACCCGCGAGCGGGTGGACCTTACCGCGCGCTTTACCAACACCACCTTTACCCCGGTCCTGCGCCTGATTCCCGGGCTGGCCAACATGGAACCCAGTCTCAAGGGCAGCGTGACCCTCTCGGCGGGCGGCACCTACGACCGCCCGCGCGGCACCCTGGAGGCCCGCACCCTGGCCGGCACCCTGGCGGGTCTGAGCGTGCAGATTCCCGATTTCAGCGGCGAACTGCCCGACAGCGGCGCCTTCCGGGCCAGCGGGCAGGTGCTCACCGGGGGCACCGTGGGCGCCGACGGCGTGGTGAATCTCAGCGGGCAATTGACGCTGGGGCGCCTGAGCGGCACGAACCTCACCTTCCGGGGCCTGCTGGCGCCGCAGGCCCTGGGCGCCCTGCCGAACGCCGCCGTGACCGTGCAGCAGCAGCCCAATGACCGCTGGACCGTCACGGCCAGCAGCGCCAGCACGGGCCCGGCAGGCCCTGGCAGCCTGACCCTGGGCGGCGAGCTGAGCCCCCGCGTGGACCTGACCTTGAGCGCGCGCAACTACAACCTGCCCCTGAACGCCATTTACGGCCGTGAAAGCGTACTGAATGCCGATCTGCGCGCCGCCGACGACGGCAGCGTGATCCGGGTGCAGGGCGCGGCCGACTTTACCCGGCTGGTGCTGGGGCGCGTGAACGCCCCGGCCACCATTCCTGCCCCCGGCCAGAGCCGCGCGGGCGAGGGCGGCCGGGCCACCGACAACTACGCCAGCCCCCTGCCGCCCGAATACACCACCTTCCCCCGCCCCGTTCAGGCGCAGGAGGCGCCCGCCCCCCGCGCCCTGCCCTTCTTGGAACGGGTGGTGTTCGAGGACATTCCCATCCGGGCGGTCAACGGCATCCGGGTGGACGAGAATCTGGTGCGCGCCGAGTTCACAGGCGGGCTGGTGCTTTCGGGCAGCGGCGACCGCCCCCGCTTAAGCGGCGAGATCCGTTCGCAGCGCGGCTTTATCTACCTGCGCGAGAACGAGTTCACGCTGGGCGACTCTGCGGTCACCTTTACCGGCGACAGCGTGTACCCCAAGTTCAACATCACCGCCAGCGGCACCGTCACGGGGCGCACCGTCCGGGGCGACACCCCCGTCACCCAGCGGGTGCCCATCACCCTGACCCTGGCGGGCGAGTTCGTGACCCGCGCGGGCGGCGAGGTGGCCCTGGACCTGGACACCACCCTGGCCTGCACCCAGGTGGGCGGCGACTGCGCCGACCCCACCACGGGCGTGCCCTACGGCGAGGCCGAGCTGTACGCGCTGGTCGCCACCGGGGTGCCCAACCTCGCCACGCTGCCCAACAACCTCGCAGCCCTGGGCAGCAGCGCGCTGCAGACCGCCCTGAACGTCTTTGTGCTGGGCGAACTGGAACGCACGGTGGCGCAGGCGTTCGGGCTGGACGTCTTCCGCTTCACCCCGCAGCTGCTGGGCGACAGCCTGGGCGCCACAATCACGCTGGGCTCGTACCTGACGCGCAACCTCTACCTGCAGTATCAGGTGGACCTGACCGGCCAGGGTCTGCTGAACGCCGAGTACAGCACCCCAGATGGCCGCCTGACCTTCAAGGTCACCACGCCGCTGCGCGGGCTGAACCTGCAGTCCATCCGCCCCAGCTTCTCGGCCGGCTACAACGTCAACCCCCGCACGAACATCAGCCTGGGGGTGCAGACCACCGAGCAGAGCACCCGCCTGCGCTTTGGGGTCACGTACCGGATCGGCGGGCGCTAAGGGTCAGGAAACCCCGCAACAGCCCAGCGCCGCCTCTCAGGTTGAGAAGGCGGCGCTGGCACGTAGACGGAGAGGAGCACTGGTCGGTCCTCTTTGGGCCCTCGAAGTCTTGGCACAAAGCGCTTCATGCTGGCAACTGTTGAGACGTTTGGTGCCCCTATTCAAGCCGATGAGGAGAAGCGACCGGAAGCGCAGGGGGAGGAGCAAGAACACGGCCGCTGCTTCACTTCACCATCTTTCAAAAGGAGAACCCTCTGGGCCGCACCAAGACCCCTTGCCCCCATACCGCCCAGGTCCAGACGAGGCCGTCGTGCCCGAAGGGCGCGGGCCATTGCGCGTTCTCGGAGGATGGCGTCGAAGCCGGACACGTTACCGAATGGAGCGAACCCGCCAACCCCAGTAGAAACTCTTGCCCAGTGCTAACGTCTGCTCCCCCCTGCCCCTCTGGGGTAGGGGGGCTGGGGGGGTGGGGCCACCAGCAGGAACCTCAACAACCCGCCTACGCCTTCGCCCCACCCCACACCGCCCCCACAGCCTCTTCCACGCTCTTGACCCCGGGGCTGCCGTCCAACCCCGGCGGCACGATCAGGCGCTCGTAGCCGGCGCGGCGGGCTTCCTCGGCGCGGCGCAGGGCGGCCTGCGTCGAGCGAACCTCGCCCGCCAGCCCCACCTCGCCAAACACCGCCACATTGCCGGGCAGGGCGCGCCCCACCACCGCCGAGTACACTGCCAGCGCCACCGCGAGGTCCAGCCCCGGGTCCGGCACCTTCAGGCCGCCGGCGAGGTTCACGTACACGTCCAGCCCGCCCAGCGTCAGGTCCAGCCTTCGTTCCAGCACCGCCAGCACCACGTCCACACGCCGGGGGTCCAGGCCCACCACCACGCGGCGGGCGTTGGGGTAGGGCGTTTTGCTGGCCAGGGCCTGCACCTCCAGCAGCATGGGCCGCTGACCGTCAATGGTGGAGGCCACCACGCTGCCCGGCACGCCCAGGGGCCGCTCGGCCAGGAAGGCGGCACTGGGGTTTTCCACGGCCATCAGGCCCTCGCCGCGCATCTCGAACACGCCCAGTTCCCCCGCCTGCCCGAAGCGGTTTTTCACGCTGCGCAGCAGGCGGTAGGCCCCCACCGATTCCAGAAAGACCGTGGTGTCCACGATGTGCTCCATGACCTTGGGCCCGGCCACCGTGCCGTCTTTGGTGACGTGACCCACCAGCACGGTCGCGGTGCCCGTTTCCTTGGCCGCGCGGGTCAGCATGGAGGTGCCGTCGCGCACCTGGGCCACGCCGCCGGGCGCGCCCTCGCCTTCCACAGTGACGGTCTGAATACTGTCCACGATGCACAGCGCGGGCTTGTGTTCGGCCATCAGGGCGGCCACATGCTCGGCGCGGGTGTCGCGGGTGAGCTGAATCTCGGCGGCCACGCCCAGGCGGTCGGCGCGCAACCTGATCTGCTCCAGCGATTCCTCGCCGGCCACGTATAGCACGGGGCCGCTGGTGCGGGCCACCCGGTCGGCCACCTGCAGCAGCAGCGTGCTTTTGCCAATGCCGGGCTCGCCGCCGATCAGGGTTACGCCGCCCGCCACCAGCCCGCCGCCCAGCACCCGGTCCAGTTCGGGAATGCCGCTGGGCGTGCGGGGTTCCTCGCGCCGCCCCACGGTGGACAGCGCCGTGAGCTTGCCGCCCACGAGGCCGCCGTAAGCCCCACCCCGCCCCGCTTTTCCAGGGACAGCGGTGGGCGCTTCTTCCTCGAACGAGTTCCACGCCTGGCAGTTGGGGCAGCGGCCCAGCGGTTTGGCCGCCTGATACCCGCAGCTGGTGCAGATGTAACTGGCGCGGACCTTAGCCACGCTCACCTGGGCTGGACGCGCGGGTGCCTGGGCGGCCATCGGCGCGCCAGTACACCTGACCGTCGGTGGCGAGGTAATCGCTCTCCACCAGTTCCCTCAGCAGAATGCTGGGGTCTTCCAGGGTGCTGTGGTCGGCCAGCACGCCTTCCACCTGCCCCTGGTCGTAGGACACGCCCGGATCAAACAGGCCGGTCAGGTAATCCAGAATGGCCAGCTGGTGCGCGCGGCGGCGGTCGCTGGGCCACCCGGTGATGCGGCCGTGTTCGTCCTGGAAATCGTGAATGCTCTTCGTCATGGGGGCTATCGTATCGGAGTGACGCGCGAGGATGGTTCCCAGGGGCGGGATTGGGTCAGCGAGCCGGTGTGGTTCTCGCCCGCAATCGTGATTGGCGCGCTGACCCCCCGGCACCTGTGCGTCATCGTCCACCCGGGTCAGGGACAGGGCAATGTGGTGTGTGAACTCCCGCTCCATCTGTTCCCCTTTCATCTAAGGCTGCCCAATACCTGGGTGACCCTGGAATACGACCGGCGTGTGGGGCGGGTGGTGCGTGTCACGGCGGGGCAAGAAGAACCGCCGTACCCAGGGGATACGGCGGCTGAATAACAGTTTGCTTACGCCAGAATCTGCCGGGGCGCGGCTTCCTCGCCCTTCTCGAACTGAATACCGTCCTGGCCCAGCACCACGCGCACTTCCTCGCCGTGGTTGTGTGCCAGTTCCAGCGCCAGGGGGTCTTCCAGTTCCTCGCGGACCAGGGTGCGCAGCTGGCGGCTGCTGCCCACGGCGTGCTTGGGACTGCGCGACTTCAGCTTGCCCACCAGCCACGCGGCAATCGCGGGGTCAAAGGTCACCGTCAGTTCACGGCTGGCCAGCTCCTCGCGCATCTCGCCCATCAGCTGCTGGGCCACGCGCACCAGTTCTTCCTCGCCCAGCGACTTGAAGCGAATCACTTCGTCCAGGCGGTCCAGGAATTCCGGGGTAAAGATGTGGCGCAGCGGCGCGTTGTTGTCGGGCGTGACGGGCGAGAAGCCCACCGTGGGGTTCACGTTAAAGCCCGTGTTGCTGGTCATGATGATGATCGTGCGGCGGAAGTCCACCGTGCGGCCCAGCCCGTCGGTCAGGCGGCCGTCGTCCAGCACCTGCAAGAAGGTGTTGTACACGTCCGGGTGCGCCTTCTCGATCTCGTCCAGCAGAATCACGCTGAAGGGCTGGCGGCGCACCGCTTCGGTCAGGCGGCCCCCCTGTTCAAAGCCCACGTACCCAGGGGGCGAACCGATCAGCTTGCTCACCGAGTGGCTTTCCTGGAACTCGCTCATGTCCATGCGGATCAGGCTGCGCTCGCTGCCGAACAGCGTGCGGGCCAGCGCCTTGGCGAGGTGCGTTTTGCCCACGCCGCTGGGGCCCACGAACAGGAAGCTGGCGGCCACGCGGGTGCGGCCCCCCAGCCCCACCCGGGCGCGGCGCAGGGCGCTGCTCAGGGCCCGGATGGCGTCGGGCTGGCCGTACACCTGATCGGTCAGCTGCGTTTCCAGATCGGCCAGTTGCGCGGCCGTCTCCTCGGAGTAAATGCCGCCCATCGAATTGATGACGCTCTCGATGTCCTCGCGGGTCACGAAGGGCTCGCCGTCCTCGGTTTCGGCCACGGGCAGGCCAATGCTCATGTTCAGGCGCACGCGGCTGGCGGCCTCGTCAATCAGGTCAATGGCCTTGTCGGGGAAGTTGCGGCCCGGGAGGGACCGTTCGCCAATGCGCACGGCCAGTTCCAGGGCCTGCTCGGGAATCTGCACGCCGTGGTGTTCCTCGTACTTGGGCTTCAGGCCGCGCAGAATTTGCAGCGTTTCGGCGGGGCTGGGTTCCAGCACGATCACCGGCTGGAAGCGGCGCTCCAGCGCAGCGTCCTTCTCGATGTAGCGGTGGTACTCGCCGGTGGTGGTCGCGCCAATCACCTGAATTTCCCCACGGCTCAGCGCGGGCTTCAGGATGTTGGCCGCGTCCAGCGTGCCTTCGGCGCCGCCCGCCCCCACCAGGGTGTGCAGCTCGTCAATAAAGGCCATCACCTTGGCGTTGCGCAGTTCCTCGATGATCTGGCGCAGGCGTTCCTCGAACTCGCCCCGGTATTTGGTGCCGGCCACCACGCCGCTCAGGTCCAGGCTAACGAGGCGGACGCCGTGCAGGTTGGGCGGCGTGCGCTTCTCGTGAATCGCCAGGGCCAGCCCTTCCACAATCGCGGTTTTGCCCACGCCAGGGTCGCCAATCAGCACCGGGTTGTTCTTGGTGCGGCGGGTCAGGATTTGCGTGACGCGCCGGATTTCCTCGCTGCGGCCAATCACCGGGTCCAGCTTGCCCTCGCGCGCCCACTTGGTCAGGTCGCGGCCGTATTCGTCCAGAAAGGGCGTCGCCACCGGCTTGGCCGGCTTGGTGCCGCTGCCCTCGCCCTGGGCCAGAATGCGCCAGCGGATCGTGTCCACATCCTTGGTCAGTTCCTGCAGAATCCGGAAGGCCACGCCGTCACCCTCGCGGATGATGCCCAGCAGGATGTGCTCGGTGCTGGTCACCTGGGCGCCCAGGGCGCGGGCCTCGGTGCTGGCCAGTTCCATCACGCGGCGGGCGCGCGGGGTGATGCTGGGGGCGTCGTTCAGGCGGTTGCCTTCGCCGCGCCCGATGATTTCTTCGACGCGGCGGCGCAGACCGTCGAGCGAGGCGCCAAATTCACCCAGGATGCTGGCGGCGGTGCCGCCCTCGCGCATCAGGCCCAGCAGGAGATGTTCGGGGCCCACCATGGCGTGGCCCAGGCGGTTGCCTTCTTCCCGGGCATAGTGAAACACGAGGCGGGCGCGGTCGTCGTATCTGTTCATGGGTAACCCCCAGAGCAAGCGCGAGGGCGCGAAAAAGCGGCGGCAGGGTGCAGCAGGACGGCAGCGCCCGGACAGTGAACATGGCGGTGAACCACCTTGAGGGTAGACTATCGCCGCGCTGGCGTGTCAGGCAGGGGAAACCTTACGATCCGTTCACATCTGCGCCACACCTGCGAATCGGGGGGCAGCGCCAGGACCTGAACGAAAAGGACGGCTCTCCGCGAGAACTGTAGCGCGCGGGGTGTTACGGGCTTCTTTCGTGCCCCCGACCTCGCTACCGTGGGCCCATGAGCGACACCCCCCACGCCCGCGACATCATTTTCGGCGCCCAGCAGGACCGCATCCTGGCGCGCCTGCACGACCTGGACCCCGATCTGGCCCACGACATCCAGAGCTACGCCTACGACACGGTGTATGACCGCCCCGGGCTGGATCTGAAGACCAAGGAACTGATTGCCTGCGCGCTGCTGGTCTCGCTGGGCAGCCCGCCCGAACTGCGCACCCACCTGCGCGGGGCGCTGAACGCGGGCGCCACCGAAGCCGAGGTGCGCGGCGCCCTGCTGATGTGCGCGCCTTACCTGGGGTTCCCCCGCGTGGTGGCCGCCTTTGAGCTGCTACGCCAGCATCTGGAGAGCACCAAAAAAACCGGCCCCACACAGGAGGCCGGCCTGGGAAGCGAGGTTTAGAACGTGGTCTTGATGCCGATGCGCGCCTTGAACACGGTGCCGGGGCGCACGAAACGGTTGTCAATGGTGTTGTACAGCGCGTCGCCCTGGTTGATGGTGGTGTTCGTGCTGCCGCTGCCACTGGTGGTCGTGGCGTTGATGGTGGACTTGAAGAACGTATCCACGCCCACGTCACCCACGAGGCTCAGGTTGCCGGTCAGGGCGTAGCTGAGCATCACGCCCGCACCCAGACCAAAGGCGTTGCTGCTGTAGGTGGTGTTGCCGGTCGCGCCGTAGTCCTCGGTGCTGCGGAACATGCCGTAACGGGCGCCGGCGTACAGGGCGGTGCTGACGCCGGGGGCCAGTTCACCCACGTTGTAGGTGCCGTCCAGGCTGGCGACAGTGTGGCTGCCATTCTCCGTGGCGCCAGCAGCCTTGTAAGAGCTGAAGGGCCCGACGCCCAGATCGCTGCTGTCATTGATCGCGTCCGCAGCGCGGGTGTAGGCCACGCCCGCCTTCACGCCGATGGGGCCCACCACGTTGGGGGCATGCACAAAGAACTCGCCGCTGAGGCCGCCAGCGTAGCCGCCCGTCAGGCCAAGCTCAACGCCGCTGAGGGACTGGGCGCCAGCGGTGCCGGCAACGAGGGTCAGGAGGGTCGCGGGGAGAAGCATCTTCATGAGAAGTAGCCTCGGGGGTAAACATGAGAAGCTTCCGTGAGGGAGTTGATGCGGCATTAAGAACTGGCGCTGCCTAAAGGTTGGCTCTGGATACACCCAAGGCTTGAAGAGGGCGGTAAAACGCGTTTGGGCGCGCAGCCCTGGCCTCCTCTCCTTCTGATTGAGCCGGTCCAGCGGAGAGGGAATAACGGGCATCCCTCTCATTGGCACGTCGTGGCGGGTGCAGAGCAGCGGCAAGTGCTCTGGCAACTGGAAGTGGGAGACCACGACAGGTTCCCCTGCCAACACCCCATGTCCACCCATGCTTTGCACGGTTCACCACTGCCCTTCCCCTTCCTCCGTCTGCGCGGCGGGGACGCCACCGGCTGCGTCCCGTTCTGTCTTCGGGCACACTGGTCAGGGTTGGCATGAACTGCTAAACTTGAACTGAGTCTAATTTGTCATGCTGGGCACGCCAGCATCACCTTCCCCAACCTTTATTTCGGAGGCTGCATGAATATCCTGACCCTTGTTCGCCAAGTGCCCGACGCCGAAGCGCGCGTGAAGATCAGCCAGCAGGCTGTTGACCTGGACGGCACCACCCTGGTGGTGGACGGCATGGACGAATACGGCGTAGAAGAGGCCCTGCGCCTGCGCGAAAGCGGCGCCAGCGTGGAGCAGATTATTGCCCTGGCCATTGGCCCCAAGCGCAACGAGGACGCCCTGCGCACCGCCCTGGCGATGGGCGTGGACCGCGCCATCCACGTGGAAACCGACGAGCAGTTTGACGCCGTGACCCTGAGCAAGGTGGTGGCCCAGGTGGCCCACGCCGAGAACGTGGGTCTGATTCTGGTGGGCGGCCAGGAAGCCGACTGGGACTCGCAGGCCCTGGGCGCCGCCAGTGCCGAGCGCCTGGGCTGGCCCCAGCTGACCTGGACCAACGAACTGAAGCTGGACGGCGAGACCCTGAGCGGCCGGCACGATGTGGACGACGGCAACGAGAGCTTCCGGGTCACCCTGCCCGCTGTGGTCACCACGCAGCAGGGCCTGAACGAGCCGCGGTACCCCACGCTGCCCAACATCATGAAGGCCAAGAAAAAGGAGCTGCGCAAGGACGACGCGGCCAGCTACGGCCTGCAGGCGCGCGTGCGCACTGTGGGCGCCGAGATTCAGACCCGCGCCCGGCGCAACACCATGATTGACGGCAAGGACCCCCAGGCCGCCGCCGCCCAGCTGCTGGAACTGCTGCGCAACGAAGCCAAGGTGCTGGCTTAAACAGACTGGGCGGTCTGGCGTTGGGCGCGCCGCCCCTCTTGACCCTTCAACCCTTTGACCTTTGACGGAACCGGAGGTTCCCAGATGATCCTGATTGTTGCTGAACACGCCGCTGGCAAGCTGGGCAAGGCCACCCTGGAAATGGTGACGGCCGCGCGCGAATCGGGCCGTGAGGGCCCCATCACGGTGCTGGTGCTGGGCCAGAATGTCTCTGCCATTGCCACCGAGGCCGCCGCTGTGGCTGACCAGGTGCTGGTGGCCGACCTGCCCCAGCTGGCCACCTACAACGCGGAAACCTGGGCGGCGGCAGCGACCCAGATTGCCCAGGAAGGCGAAGCCCACACCGTCATCATTGGCGGCAGCCGTTCGGGCCGCGAGTACGCGCCGCGCGTGGCCGTGAAGCTGGACGCCCCGTACCTGGAAGACGTGACCAGCCTGAAAGCCAGTGGCGCCGCCCTGCAGGGCCAGCGCTACACCTACCTGGCCCGCGTGACCGAAACCGTGGAGGCCGAGGGCCCTGTGGTGGTCGTGACCGTCAAGCCCGGTTCCTTTGCCGCGGCGGCCCCCGCTGGCGCCGCTGGCGAGCAGTACGACGTGGAACTGACCCTGCCCGCCCCGCGTGTGGAAGTGACCGGCAAGAGCGTGGAAAAGAGCAGCCGCGTGGCCCTGACCGAAGCCGACGTGATCGTGACGGGCGGGCGCGGCGTGGGCAGCCCCGAGAACTTTTCCAAGTATGTGGAAGGCCTCGCCGACGCCCTGGGGGCCGGCGTGGGCGCCACGCGCGCCGTGGTAGACGCCGGCTGGCGCCCCTACGCCGAGCAGGTGGGCCAGACCGGCAAGACCGTGCAGCCCGGCGCCTACATTGCCCTGGGCGTCAGCGGCGCCGTGCAGCACCTCAGCGGCATGGGCAAGAGCAAGAACATCATCGCCATCAACAAGGACGCTGAAGCCCCGATCTTCAAGGTGGCCGACTACGGCATCGTGGGCGACATCAACGAGATCGTGCCGGCGTTGATTGAGGCCAGCAAGCGGTAAAGCGGGTTGTCGGTCGTGGGAGGTGGGCTGTGGGAGAAACCCGGCAGCCCACCTCCTTCTTATGTTCACTGCGCCCCGCACCCCACCTTCCCTGCCGTTCCCACTCACCACTACCCACTCCCCTCGCCCCCCATTAAGCCACCCTTACAACTTCTGCCCCCTCCCCCGGCCCGCCCCCGACACTGAGGCATGAGTGACTCTGCCTCTCCTCCTGGGGTGATCGTGACGGGCGCGGCGCGGGGGATTGGGCGCGCCACCGCCGAGCTGTACCTGGAACGCGGCTGGCGCGTGCTGAGCGTGGATCTCACCCCATCGCCGCCGCTGCGGGGTGGGCGGCGGGTGAAGGCCGACATCAGCACGCCGGCGGGGCGCGAGCGCGTGGTGCGCGCGGCGCGCGAACTGGGGCAGGTGCAGGTGCTGGTGAACAACGCTGCTTACCAGGGCGCCCCCGGCAGCGTGCTGGAGGTCAGCGAGCGCGGCTGGGCCCGCACCCTGAATGTGAACCTGACCGCCCCGCTGCTGCTGACCCGCGCCGTGGCCGAACTGCTGCCCCGGGGCGGCGCCGTGGTGAACGTGGCCAGCGTGCAGGGCCTGTTCGCCGAGCAGAACAACGCCGCCTACAACGCCAGCAAGGGCGGCCTGATCAACCTGACGCGCGCCATGGCTCTGGACCTCGCGCCGCATGGCCTGCGGGTGAACGCGGTGGCCCCCGGCGCCATCAGCACCGAGGCCGTGCTGCAGAGCATTCAGGAAAGCCCCGACCCCGCCCAGACCCGGCGCGACTACGAGGACCTGCATGCCCTGCGCCGCCTGGGCACGCCGCGCGAGGTGGCCCAGACGGTGTACTTCCTGGGCAGCGACGAGGCCAGCTTCGTGACGGGCGCCGTGCTGACGGTGGACGGGGGCATGACCGCGAGCTTCATGATGGCGGGACGGCCGGTCTAGGGGGGCAGTGGGACGTGGGGGGAGGAAAGGACGGGAGGCGGGTGGCGGTGCGCGGGATTTGAGGCAAACAGAAGGGGCCACCCATGCGGTGGCCCTTTGCACCTCTCGGCGGCTTATGCAGCTGGGGGTTCGGTAACCCTGGGTTCTCGTTTCCAGCTCAGGAGGGCGATGATCAGCGTAAAGGCGATCATGCTGAGCACGGGAATGGTGAGGATGGTGTTCAGGGGCGAGCCCATCCCCCACACCGGCCAGGGGGTGCCGCACGAGGCGGCGGGGTCAGCGGTGCAGGCTTCAAGTTCTTGCACCAAGCCCCAGGTTTCCAGGTTCTGGTACAGGGCGATCAAGAGCCCGGTGACCGCCAGGGGCAGCACGTAGCGGCGCACGCGCAGGTCGCCGCCCAGGGCCGCCACGCCCAGGATGACGGCCAGCGGGTACATAAAAATCCGCTGAAACCAGCACAGAGGGCAGGGGTTAAAGTGCCGGATCTCGCTGAAGTATAGGCTGCCCAGAGTGGCAACCAGCGCCACCACCCAGGCCAGATACAGGCGGTTGTCGCGGGTCATCTTTATTTGCTGGCGGCGTCAATGGCGCGGCTGATGTCCTCGAAGGCGTAGCTGCCCCGCTTGCCGTCGGCGGTCATCACCTGCGCGCCATTCACGAAGATGGTGGGGGTGCCGTTCACGCGGGCGTCACTCACCTGCTTCTCGTCGGCGTCCACACGCGCGGCGGTGGCGTCCGTATCCAGGCAGCTGTCGAACTTGGCCTGATCCAGTCCTTCCACGTTGGCCGCCAGGTCCTTCAGGCGGGTCTTGGTGGCCCAGACCTGGCTTTCGTCGCCCTGGGCACGGAACATGATGGTCTTGAAGCTGGCAAACGCGTCGTTGCCGCCCTGGTCGTACACGCACTTGGCGGCCTGAGCGGCGAGCTTGCTGTCGTCGGTAGGCAGACCACGCGTATCCGCCAGGAAGGGCCAGACCAGACTGTACTGCTTGATCTTGCCGGCATCCACGTACTTTTCCTTCAGCTGGGGCGCCACCGTTTCTTCAAAGTTCTTGCATACCGGACATTTGAAGTCCTCAACGACCACCACAGACACGGGCGCGTTCTCCTGGCCCACGAAGGGCTGCCCGGCCAAGTTGAAGTTGGCCTTCAGGGCGGCGCCAGCGGCGGGCTTGCCCTGCACGGCAAAGACCGCCAGCGCAATGAGCACGGCGGCCACAAGGGTGCCCACCACGAGAAAGGTGCGGTTCTGGTTGTTGCCCTGCAATCTGGTCATAGCGCGAGTGTACCGGTTGCCCCCGGGGCGGCGTGCCCACAGGTGCGCGCCGTCCCCAGAAACAGTCAGGGACGGCGCGGGCAGGAGAACAGGATTATCCGGGCAGGGGCACGGGCCGGCGGCGCCGCGCGCGCACGCGCAGCACCCAGTCAATGATCTGGCGCACGGCGCTCACCAACAGGCCCAGCGCCAACGCCACCAGCGCCGTGCGCTGAAAGTCCACCCGGGCCGGCAAGGTGAGGCCCGGGTCCAGTTTGGTGCCCAGGCGGGCGGCGCCCAGCAGGGTGCCGGCAAACAGCAGCCCCGCAAAGGGCAGCACAAACACCCCCCCCGAATGCTTGAGCAGCAGCAGGCCCCCCAGCGCCCCGCCCACCAGCGGCAGAATCACCGACCACTGCTCGGGGGGGGCCACCGGGCTCAGGGAGCCCAGCGCGCCCATCGCCAGCCCCGCGTAGCCGTACCAACCGCCAAATTCATCGGCCAGGATGGTCAGCAGCACCCAGGCAAAGAGGCGTGTGGTCCACTCGCCCGGGGTCCACATGAAGTAGGCCAGCAGCCCCAGCACCAGCAGCCCGCCCAGCAGGTGAATCAGGGCGTGGGTGGTGCCGCGCGTGGGGCCCTGCGGCTGGGGGGACTCCAGCACGGGGACCACGGGCGCGGGGGCTTCGGTGTCTGGGGCGGGGCGGCCCAGGGACCGCGCGGCGGCCGGCGCCGGGCTGGTCGGGGTTTCCGTGGGCTGGGCCTCGCCTTGCGGCGAAGCGGCGGGGGGCTGGGGGTCGGGCGGAACGGTCATGCGCTTTCTTTCTTAGCACGAGTCTTGCGCTCGGGGGCGGCGGCCACCAGTTCACCCTCGTCGTCGGCCGCCGCTGAAGCCACCTTGCGGGGGGCCCGTTTGGCCGGTTTGGCGCTGACTTCCGGCTCGGCTGCCGTTCGCGGCTGGGCCGGTTCGATCCCCGGCACCCGGCGCAGGTATTCGCCCGTGTGGCTGGTGGGGTGCGCGGCCAGTTCCTCGGGCGTGCCGACAGCGACGATGGTGCCGCCCCTCACGCCCCCTTCCGGGCCCAGGTCAATGATGTGGTCGGCGCACTTCATCACGTCGAGGTTGTGCTCAATGATGACCAGGGTGTTACCGCCCTCCACCAGGCGCTGCAGCACTTCCATCAGCTTGCGCACGTCCTCGAAATGCAGGCCTGTGGTGGGCTCGTCGAGAATGTAGATGGTCTTGCCGGTGGCGCGTTTGCTCAGCTCGCTGGCCAGCTTGATGCGCTGGGCCTCACCGCCGGACAGGGTGGTGCTGGGCTGGCCAATGCGCATGTAGCCCAGGCCCACGTCGCACAGCAGGCTCATCTTGCGCTCGATGGCGGGAATGGCCTCGAAGAACTTCTGGGCGTCTTCCACGGTCAGGTCCAGCACGTCGGCAATGGTCTTGCCGTTGTACTTCACTTCCAGCGTCTCGCGGTTGTAGCGCGCGCCCTTGCAGACCTCGCACGGCACGTAGATATCCGGCAGGAAGTTCATCTCGATCTTCATGACGCCGTCGCCCTTGCAGTGCTCGCAGCGCCCGCCCTTCACGTTGAAGGAGAAGCGCCCGGCCTGGTAGCCCCGGCGCCGCGCTTCGGGGGTGCGGGTAAACAGGTCGCGGATCTCGGTGAAGACCCCAGTGTAAGTGGCCGGGTTGCTGCGAGGCGTGCGGCCAATAGGGCTCTGGTCAATCTCGATGACCTTGTCCAGGTGGTCCATGCCCTCGATGCGGTCGTAGCGCCCCGGCGTGGTCTTGGCGCCGTTCAGTTCACGGGCCAGGGTGGCGTGCAGGATGTCGTGAATCAGGGTGCTCTTGCCGCTGCCGCTGGGGCCGGTGACCACCGTCATGGTGCCCAGTGGAATATCAATGTCCACGTTCTGCAGGTTGTGTTCGCGGGCGCCAAACACCTTCAGGCGCTTGCCGTTGCCCCGGCGGCGGTGTGACGGCACCTCAATCTTCAGTTCGCCGCGCAGGTACTTGCCGGTCAGGCTTTCGCGGTTCTCTTTCACCTGCTGCGGCGTGCCCACCGCCACCACCTGCCCGCCGTGCACCCCGGCGCCGGGCCCCATGTCCACGAGGTAATCCGCCTCGATCATGGTGTCCTCGTCGTGCTCCACGACCAGCAGGGTGTTGCCCAGGTCGCGCAGGTTCTTCAGGGTGCCGATCAGGCGGCCGTTGTCTTTCGGGTGCAGGCCGATGCTGGGTTCGTCCAGCACGTACAGCACGCCGGTCAGGCCGCTGCCCACCTGGGTGGCGAGGCGGATGCGCTGCGCCTCTCCCCCACTCAGCGTGTTGGCGGTGCGGTCCAGGCTCAGGTAGTCCAGGCCCACATCCACCAGGAATTTCAGGCGGGTACGGATGGCCTTCAGGATGGGCGCCGCCACCGCCGCGCCGAAGTCGTTGAGCTGGTATTCGTAGCGCAGGGGCCCGTGGGCCCTGGCCGTGCCGCCCAGGTGGCCCTTCAGGAAGGGCGCAATGGCGTCGTGGTTCAGGGCCTTGTCCTGCAAGGCGGTGAAAAAGGCGTCGGCGTCCAGCACGCTCATGCCACTGGCCTGCGAGATGTTCAGGCCGCCCACCCGCACGCCCAGGATCTCGGGCTTGTAGCGGGTGCCGCCGCAGGTGGGGCAGGGGCGCAGTTCCATCAGCTCTTCGAGCTTCTCGCGCATGAACTCGGATTCGGTGTCGGCGTAGCGGCGCTCCAGGTTCGCCAGCACGCCCTCGAATTCGGTCATGAAGCGCATGGTTTCCTTGCCGCCGCGCCGGTACACCACCTCGAAGGGCGCGCCGGGGCCGTGCAGAATGGCTTCCTGCGCCGCCTTGGGCAATTCACGCCAGGGCACTTTCACGCTGAAGCCCATGTTCTCGGCCAGGGCCTGCAGCTTGTCCCAGTAGTACACGCCGCCGCCCGTGCCCTTCTTGCTCCACGGCAGAATGGCGCCCTCGGCAATGGACAGCTTCTCGTCAATGATCAGGTCCGGGCTGAATTCCTGCTTGCTGCCCAGGCCCGCGCAGTCGCCACAGGCGCCGTAGGGCGAGTTGAAGGAGAACGAACGGGGTTCCAGCTCTTCCAGGACGCTGCCGTGTTCGGGGCAGGCGAACTTCTCGGAATACAGTTCCTCGTGGGCGCCGCCGTCCTCACCGGCATCGGGGAGCAGCACGCGCAGCAGGCCCTCGCCCCGGCGCAGGCCCAGTTCCACGCTCTCGGCAATGCGGGGGCGGTCCCCTTCGCGCAGGGTCACGCGGTCAATCACCACGTCCACATCGTGCTTCTCGAACTTTTCCAGCTTCAGCTTCTCGGCCTCGTCCAGCTCGTACAGGGTGCCGTCCACCCGCACGCGGGCAAAGCCCTCGCGGCGCAGGTCGGCGAACAGCTTGCGGTACTCGCCCTTGCGCCCGCGCACCACCGGGGCCAGCAGAATGGCGCGCTTGTCGGCAAAGCCCGACAGCAGGCGGTCCGTAATCTCGCTGGGGCTCTGCTTTTCGATCTTGCGGCCACAGAGGGGGCAGTACGGCGTGCCCACGCGGGCGTACAGCAACCGGAGGTAGTCGTGAATTTCGGTCACGGTGCCCACGGTGGAGCGCGGGTTGTGGCTGGTGGTTTTCTGGTCAATGGAAATGGCCGGCGACAGGCCGGTGATGCTCTCCACGTCCGGCTTTTCCATCAGGCCCAGGAACTGCCGGGCGTAGGCCGACAGGCTTTCCACATAGCGGCGCTGGCCCTCGGCATAGATGGTGTCGAAGGCCAGGGTGCTCTTGCCGCTGCCAGACACGCCGGTGATCACCACGAACTGGTCACGGGGCAACTCCACCGTGATGTCCTTGAGGTTGTGCTCCTTGGCGCCGCGAACGATCAGGTTGTTCTGCAAGGTGGGAACTCCTTGAAAGGTGCGGCCAGCAGGGCTTTTCTGGGCCGCCCGGGATTCTGCTGAATGCGTAAGGTCACCCCTCCGCTTCTGAAACGAGACAGTCTAGCAGGTGGGGCCAGGAGGGGACCATAGGCCAGATGAGAGGGGACGACAGGAGAGCCGCTCGCTCCCCTGTTCGCATGCGTGGCGGCGTCCATAGACTCCGGTTGGCTCATGTGCGAGAAGGGGTTAAGACAGCCCTTCTCACAAGGTGGGGCGGGGTACAAGGCCCCACCGGGCAGAGCGTCGGCAAACGGCGCCCCCATACGGTCTTCAATCCGTGATCGAATCGGGAAACCAGCGCTTCGATCACGCCTCCCGCGGCCACCGTTTTTTCCTTCTCACTCTGCCCGGGTTGAACAGTGCCACAAACCGTTCAACCACAATCCGTATCACGGTCTGGCGACTCTTAATCAGCGGGTTCGCTGAATACCGGCCGTGTTAGCGCACGTCTGCGAAAGCTTTTTCTGTGGGCCGGTTGTGGGCTGCCCTTCAAGCACTGCCACCCAGCGAAGGCCCCGCGCCCTCTGGCGCGTGCACGCTGGCGCTCCAGGAGCCTGCCACAACTCTTCCTCCTCACGCCTCAATCTTCCTCTAAGCTGAAAATGGAGCGGCAACCTACAAACAAGGTGCTGCCTCTCGCTGGAGACCGCCATGTGGCACCAACGTTTGACTCAGCAGATTCTTGGCCACTCAGATTCCGTCTTTCTTGTTGGTGGCCCCGAATGGGGCACGTGGCAGGTACTGGGGCAACTTCAAGACGCGCGGCGCCGTAAGGTCTGGGTCCACCTCGACGACTCGTTTTCCTGGGATGAATTCACCCTGGGTCAGCGGCTGGCAGAGGCAATCAACCGGGCACTTGGGTACGGCTTTTTAAGGCCAGATGTCTCCTGGCCTACGCTGCTCACCACACTGCACGGTTTACAGCGTGTTCTGGCCCCACTCCTGCTGATCCTCTCCGGGGCTGAATGCGCCCCTGATTTCGCTGAAGCGCTGCTGTCGCTGGAAGGTGTCCACCACCTTGTGCTGGTATGGACAACGTTCCCTGCCGCGCCGGTCCCACTGGGCGTTCTCGTCATGGCCGAGAACACGCTGGCTCTGCGCCGCGAAGAAGCGGTGGATCTGGCGGCTTTCCCCTCTCCTTTTTCGCCGCCCAAGAGCGAAGAAGGTTTCCTGGATGAGGTGTCGCCCGGCCTGAGCGCACCGGCGGCAGGGAACGTGGACCACTTGCTCCACCTCAGCCAGGGCGCCTACGAACGCTTTTTAACCGAGGTCCACCGCCTCCTGCGCCTGCCGCCACCGGTGCGCCCACTGCCCTGGAAGGCGGCCTTGCAAGACGCGCCCCAGCATAATCCGGGGGAGCTGCTGCGGCACCTGACCCACGCTCAGCGGTGGCGGCCCGCTTTTGAATTGGCGATTCACTGCGCCCCAGCCCAGGCGGTGAAGCTGCTTGAGCAGGCTGGGCACCTGTATCACGAGCAGGGCCTTCACGGCCTTCTGGCTGCCCTCCTGGCCCAGTTGCCCCCTGCCGAGCGGCGGCAAGAAGTGGTTCTCTTCTGGCGGTTGTCTGCAGCCCATCGCCTCGGCCACGTCGAAGACATGCGGGCCGAGGTGGAGGAGGTGCTCGCGCAGGCAGAAGCGCCAGAGCTGCGGGCGCTCTATGCGGGGGTCCTTGCCCCCCTGGAACAGTTTCCGGCCGAGGCTGAGCGCGCGGCGCGTGGGCGGGCGACGCCCTTCACGCTCTATCAGTATGGCCTGGCCCTGGCGCTGCAGGACCCCGAGCGCAGCGTGACTGTCCTGCGGCAGGCGCTCCACGCCGCTGAGCAGGCGGGGCGCGGCTACGAGGTGGTGCGCAACGCCGCTGCACTGGGCGAGCAACTGGGCCGCATGGGCCGCTACAGTGCCGAGTACGGCCTGCTGCACTACGCGCTAGAGGAATATGATCGTCGCGGCCTTCACGACGAACAGCGGTCCACCCATCTGCTGAACAATCTGGTGTTTACCAGTTTGCTGGTGGGCAAAACGCAGGGACTGGAAAAGACCATGTCTCAAGCCATTGCCCGCCTGGGCGATACCTCCCCCCACCTGCGCTGGACACTGCGCACCACCCTGGGCGACGTGCATATGGCTGCCGGCAACGCCAACCAGGCGTTGCCGCTGTATTGGCAGAATTGGCTGGAGGCGCCGCGCCTGCAGCAAGGGTGGCTTGGACGTTGCCTCGTGCGCACCCTCCTGGAGCTCCGGCGCCTGGACCTTGCCCAGAAGGTAGCGGACCAGGCATGGGCCGTGACCCGAGGTGAACACTTTGAATATCAGCGCCAGGGGGACCTGGCCAAAGGGATGGCCCTGGCCCTGGCCGACCCGGCTCTGGCTCTTCCCTACCTGGAACAGGCGCTGGCGGCCTTTTCTCAGCCCATCTACGCGACCCGCGTTGCCCAGAGCGGCTTGTACCTGGCGCTGGCCAGGCTAAACACAGACGACAAGGCAGGCGCGCTAGAGGCGTTGCAACGGGCGCAGCCTGGCCTTCAGGAGATGCACCCCAGTGCGCTCCGACTGCTGGCCGGCCCTGCAGACGCCTTTGAGGCCGTGTTTGCTTTGCTCCCGGACCAGCGGCGGCAGGACCACCCAGCGCCCCCGGAACTCGAACTGACTTTTCTGGGCGGGCAGCAAGTCAGGTTCCGAGGCCAGGCGCTCAAACTCCGCCCCAGTTACGCGCAGATTCTGGCTGTGTTGGCGCTGCATCCTGACGGACTGAATCTGGAACGGCTGCACGTGCTGCTGTATGGGGATCAAGACAAGCTCTCGACGCTGAAAACCCACCTCTCGCGCCTCCAACCTCTGGTGCCGTTTTCCAGCAAGCCGTACCGCTTGGCGTTCCCCGTGCGCGCTGATTTTCTGGAGCTCCATGAGCTGCTGCGGCGCGGCCAGGTGGCCGAGAGCCTGGCGCTGTACCAGGGCGTCCTGCTGCCCGGATGTGAAGCGCCAGCGGTCGCCGACGCCCGCGAAACCCTGAGCGAAGCGCTGCGCCAAGCCGTCCTGGCCCAGGACGACGCCGGTCTCACGATTCAGCTGGCCGAGCGACTCGACGATGATCTGGAGCTCTGGGAGCAGGCCTTGTCGCGCCTGCCGGCACATGACCCTCGCCGTCCCCTGGTCGCCACGAAGGTCAAACTCCTGGCCCGGCAGTACCACCTCTCGCCCCAGGCGGCAACCTGACGTCAACCTTGGGCGCCTTATGGTCGGGGCGTGGACATCTATACGGCGGGGTACCTGGACAACGGGCTGGGCTTTTTGCTCGCGCCGCGCCCCGGCGCCCATTTGGTACACCTGGCCCTCTACTTTGACCACGGCGTGAAAGACGAGGACCCGGCAGAAAACGGCATCTGCCACCTGCTTGAACATCTGCTGTTTAACGTCAATCGCTTTCCTAAACGCTTGGCCCGACTCTTTGAACCCTTGGCCCGCAGCGGCAGTCAGTTTGCCGCTTATACCGGCAAGGAATACACGCGCCTGACTTTTTCCATGGCCCCTGAACACCTCGAAAGGGCGCTGATCTTCCTGCGGGCCTTGCTCGAACGGCCACCACTGGAACAGGCCACCCTGGAACACGAGCGGCACATTGTGATGGACGAAATTGCACGCAAACGGGGCCGCCCTGAGTTCCTGTGGAACCTGCTCGAAGAAGCCCTGTTTGCGCCGCCTTATGGCCTGCCCGTGCTGGGACAACCCGACGTGATCGCCGCGTTTTCTCTGGCGCAACTCAAAGAGCGCGCCAAACAGGCTTTCTCGCCGCGCCGCGTCCGGCTGGTGCTGACCGGACGCGTCAAGGCAGAAGCGGGCGAAACCATCCATAAGCATCTGGCCACCTGGACGGGACACACCCAGGCCAGTGAGGCGCCGTCCGTCGAAATCCTGCCGAAAGCTGTGGCTGTGGAGGCCGGCGGGTCACGGGCTGCGCTGTATCTGGGCTTTCCCGCACCGGCACTGCCCGACGCTGAGCGACCTGCGGCCGAGGTGTTGGCGCAGTTGCTGGGGCTGGGGCTCCGCTCGCGGGTATTTAAACAGTTGCGCGAGAAGTCGGGCCTGGCCTACGCCGTAGGTGGGGGGTCAGTGCACTGGCGGCTGACGGGTTACCTGCATCTGGCGGCCGAATTGTCCCGCGACCGACTGGCTGAGGCTTACGTTTCGTTCCTGAAGGTGATCCACGATCTGCATCACCGTCCTCCGGACGCACAGGAGGTTCATGAAGCCCGCGAAGCCCTCTGCATGCGCATTCTGGCCGAAGCCGAGGGACCACATTTCACACACCGGTTGGGGCTGTACTGGCTGGCCGGCGAGCTGTACTACCCAGCGCAAGAGGCCAGAGCCTACCGCGACATCAGCGCGCATGACGTTCAGATGGCGGCGCACTTCCTTGACCCGAACCGCATGGCGCTGGTTGGCGTTGGGGTCGGCGAGGAGACACTAACGCAGCTGCTTGAGGTGACCCTATGACGAACGCCGCCAGCCTACAGCTCAGCTCGGCCCTCTGGGGCACCTTTTCGGCGCTGCTCGACGGCCCCGCCACACCGCGCGCACTGGCCAACCGGTTGGGACGGCCACTGGCGATCATTGTGCAGGACCTTCAGCGCCTGTGTTCCCAAAACATGGTGATTGAAGACGGCACAGAGCGCACTGGCCGCTTCGTGGAGCGGCGGTACCGCTTGCCTGAAGGCGCTCTTCAAATTCATGACCAGTCTGCCCTCCCCCTGGCCCTGCGAGAAACAGAACGCGGCTATTACCGGGCCACGCTGCGCCAGCTGCCAGCGGCCGGCGGACTGGTGGCGGTTTCCGTTGAGCCGGCGCTGATGCACGAGGCACTCACGCGTACGCGGCACCTCCTGGATGAACTCGAACGGGCCAGCCAGCCAGGAACCGGCGTCCGGTTCAACCTTCTCTCTGTGGGCTACCAGGAGGACGTATGACCCATCCCATTGCCCTGCCAACTTTTCGGCAGCTGCTCACCACCCGGGTGCTGGCCACCCTCAGTGTTGGTTTCTACAACGTGCCGCTGCTATGGTGGGTGCTGGAACACACCGGCTCTGGCAGTGCTGTGGCCGCGCTGGGACTGGTCGGCGCCTTGGCGGCCATGGTTGTTGCCCCGTGGGGTGGCGTCTTGGCCGACCGCGGACAGAAAAAGAACCTGATTCAGCGGACCTATCTGCTCGATGCAGGCTTGCTGCTGGCCGGGGCGGCGCTGCTTGGTACCCATACGCTGCCGGTGTGGGGGGCTTTCATCCTGGTGGGCACCAGTGACCTGGTGGCCAATCTGCGCACCCCCGCGCTGGCGGCTCTGCTTCCCCTCAGCGTTCCCGAAACCAAGTACCAGCAGGCCAACGCTTCCATGAACTTGGCTGTGTCTGTTTCCAGCCTCGCCTCGTTTTCAGTGGCGGGCCTGGTGACCGGGCTCCTCGGCGTGCCTGCTGCCCTGCTGACCGGGGTGGCGCTGCTGGCCCTGGCCGCGCTGAGCCTGTTGGCATTTCGGGAACCGCCCAGTGCGCCCAGTCAGAACGCGGCCCAGCCTGCAACACGCAGTTTCCGGGAGGGTTTGGGGTACGTCATGGCCAGCCCGTTGCTGCTGTCGCTGGTGGGCGTGGCCATGCTCCTTAACCTCATCATGACCCCGCTGGCGGTCCTGCTCGCTCCATATGCCAAGGCGCTGGCCCTGGGCGCGGCCCACTACGGCCTGCTCAATGCGGCAAATGTCGCGGGAGAACTGCTGGGGTTCGGCCTTCTGAATTTCGTGCGGCTCCGCGCGCCGATCCCCGCTCTGTTCCTGGGCACGTGCGTGATGGCCAGCGCGGCTTTTGGCCTTGGACTGGCGCCCAACCTGGCGCTGGCCATGGCTTCTCTGGCCCTTTTCGGTGCAACGGCGGCCAGCATGAATACCTTGCTGTTCAGCCTCGCGCAGTCAGCCATCCCCGCTGCCATGATGGGGAGGGTCTTGGGCGTGGTGCAGGCCATGGCCATGGGGCTGCAACCCCTGGGTTACGCCCTGACTGGCCTGCTGCTGCAGGTGATGTCCGTGCGGCAGATTTTTGTGGGCATGGCGCTGCTGCTGGCGCTGGCCAGCTTTGCCTGGCTGCGCCGTCCCGTTCGTGAGGGGGTGCAGCCAGAGGCGCCGCGCCTGGAGTTAGGCCGGTCGTAAGATCGACAGTGCACGCAACTGGGCCATCAGCTCCTTAAGGGGCGGAATCGCACCCAGCGCGACCCGGCGATCAGCCACCGCATACCCCATGCCCGGCTCGATTACGTGGTGCCCTAAGGCGCGCAGGGTCCCCACATTGCGCTGCACGACCTTGCTGAGCCACATGGTTTCGTTCATGGACGGCACAAACACCACAGGCGCCGTACAGGCAACGATACAGGTGGAAATCAGATCATCACAGATGCCGTGTGCGGCCTTGGCCAGGATGTTGGCCGTTGCCGGCATGACCAAGAGGGCGTCTATTCCCCTGGTCAGCTCCTTGTGTGGGACCCGGACGCCATCACGCGTTTCAAAGTGGCAGGTAAAGACACGTTGTCCAAGGAGCACCTCTACTGCGTAAGGGCGCAAGAACTGTTCGGCAGCCGCCGACATGGCCACATTGAAGCGCCACTGTAATTGCTGCAAGGCCAGAAGATGCTGCGGCATGCCCAGGACGGCCACAGAGCCGGTCATGGCGATCAGGACGTTTGGGCGGCTCTCTGTCAAAGACATAGACACTCCTCAAAAAAAGTTCGGCTGGAAGCTTCCAGCCGAACTTTCGGATAGGGTTTAGCAGAGAAAGTTGTTGGTGTTGTTGCCCTCTTCCAGTGCCTGCTCAATGTTGGCAATGAGTTCGGGATCATCCACGAAGACCTGTTCGCCCTCGACCCGCAGGCCGTGGGCCACGGCCGCGTTCCTGATGACCAGCTTGCCGTCGGTGGTGCGTTCGATGTCGCTGGCGGAAACGTTTTTGTTCGTCATGTGCATGCTCCTTTGTTGCTGAGGGAGGGCGGTGGGTGCGGGTTAGGAACGCTTCAGCCTCCTGGACCCGGGCCAAAAATGATCTGAATGCCCTCATCGTCTGCGCCGCTGAGTTCCGGCGTCTTGACCAGTTCCGGGCTCTCGAGCACCACTGGTGCGGCCAGCGGGACCTCTGGGGACCGACTTGACTCCGACGCCCGCGCCTGGACAACCGGCGCTTCAGGGGTCACCTCGCGCTGCTTTGCCATCTCTTCACCTCCCTGGGCACCACTACAGCACCGCAAACGTTGATTCCAGGTTGACGCTGTGGGTCAACCTCGAGTCAACATGTGAATTTCAACAATGGTCTCTGGAGGCGCCATGTACAAACGTTCACGCTATACCCTTCAGCGACAGCAAGATGGTGCGCTTTACCTGCAGAACACCTTCACTGGGCGCGGCGGAATCTATCCTGCCGAAGCGCTGGGCCTGCTCAAAGGCCGTGATGGGCCACCTGAAGTCCAGGCCCGCCTCATCCAAGAGGGCCACCTGGTCCCACAGCACGCCGACGAGCTCGCCCGCGGCCAGGCTCAGCAGCTTGTCGGGCTGAACAAGAGTGACGTGCTGCACCTCATTCTCATGCCCACCGAAAAATGCAATTTCCGTTGCGTGTACTGCTACGAACGTTTTGAGCACGGCGTCATGACGCCGCCGGTGCGCCAGGCGGTCCGGTCATTGGTGGCGCAGCAAGCCCCTTCTCTTAAAGCCCTCAAGATTTCGTGGTTTGGTGGGGAGCCCCTGATTGCCCATCAGGTGATGGTGGAATTGTCCGAGTTCTTCACCGAGGTTGCCGCGCAGCACCGCCTGAAGTACGCGGCGCATGCCACCACGAATGGCTCGCTGCTGACTCCAGAGCGCGCGGCGCAGTACGCCGCTTTGGGCCTGCGTGACTACCAGATCACCCTGGACGGTCCCGCCCACTTTCATGACCAGAAACGCAAGCTGCTGGGCGGGGGCGCCACCTTTGAAACGATCTGGCGAAACCTGACGGCCCTTCAGGCGCAGACGCTCGATTTCCGCGTGCAGCTCCGGATCAATCTCGACAAGGAGAACTTGGCAATCGCCTCGGGGTTTGTTACGACACTGGGCGAGCAGTTTGGCCATGACCGACGCTTTCAGCTGCATGTTCACCCGGTGGAGCGCTGGGGGGGCGAGAATGACGGTGCGCTCCAGGTGCTCGACGCTCCACATTCACCCATCCCTGCCCTCTATGCACAGGGCGCCGCTTGTGGGCTGAGCCCCGCCATTGATCCACTTTTTAGCCCTTTTGGCGCCGTGTGCTACGCCGCATTGCCATTTTCTTTTGTGGTCAGGGCCGATGGCCGCCTGAACAAATGCACGGTGGCCCTGGATGACGAACGCAACCAAGTGGGCCGCCTCGCGCCGGACGGTTCCCTGCACCTGGACCAGGACAGGCTCAGGCCCTGGCTGGTCGACAACGCGCTGACAGATACCGGGTGTCAATCCTGCGCGCTGCGGCCTGCCTGCCAGGGGGCCGCCTGCCCACTGGACCGCATGAATACGGGGGAACGTCCCTGCCCGGATGCCAAGCGCGACTTTAAGGCCTATCTGCCCCTGCTGCTGGCCGGGCGACAAGAAGTGAGTGTGACGCAATGAAACGTTGGTGCTGCCTTCTCCTGACCACCCTCTTGACCCTGAGCACCTTTGCGTCCGCCGAAAACAGTCCTCCGATTGGCGGCGGCAACCGCCTCATGCCCTCTGTCAACCTGGCCACCGGGCCTGACCATCAATCTTAGGGGTCGCCTCTCTCTTGTCAGAGGAGGAGGGGGGCATCAGTTACAGACGCGCCTGTATGCCCTCTTCTTTCAGTGCTGACTGCCAGAGAGTCAGCACCTACACTTCCGAAACTTCCGCCAGATCTGATACGGCTTCCGAAACATTCCGTCAGGTGTGACGGAATGTTTTCACCGGAGGGGCTCGCAAAGCTGCGAAACGGAGGGGAAACCAACATCCAGAAATTGAATCCCTGTCCGGCGCCTTGCTGAATACAACCGGAGCAGAGGGCCTTCTCCCAGCCTCCCATGGACGACACAAGAGCTGGTGTTCAGCCCAAGGCAACGCCGTTCTGCCGTTGTTTCTTGCCCGCCGCTCCGTGGCGTATGCTTGCCACTTGGCCAACCCCAGCAGTGCTCCTACGGTAACTGCACCACGCGCACGTTCCCATCCTTCGCACTGAGGTAATTGAGCAGCTTGCCGTCTGGGCTGACGCCCCAGTCGCTCTGGCGCACCTGATCGCCCAGGTCGCCCAGGGTGGCCCAGGCGCCTGTCTGCACGGTGTACTGCCGCAGCACATGGGGCCCGCCCGCCGCGTTCAGCGGAATCAGCAGCAGGCGGCCCCCATCCCGCCAGCGGTACGAGCCGTAATCGTTCAGTTCGCGTGGTGTGCCCCCCGCCGTGGCCTGGACCCACAGGCCGTTTCTGGCCGCCGAATCAAAGGCGATGGTGTAGGCCACGAACCGGCCATCCGAGCTGACTGTCACGGCGCGCAGATTCAGGGCCTGCCGCAGCACCCGGCGGGCGCCGCTGCGGATGTCCAGGGTGAACAGTTCGCGGTCGCGGGCCTGGGGGGTGGGCTTGCCGCTCAGCAGCAGGGTGGTGTCGCCCAGCCACGCGTGGAGGCCGCCGCCGTACAGCGTCGCCACCTGCCGGGGGGCCCCGAACACGTCGGCCACAAACACCCGCGAGGTCCGGCGGTCAAAGTTGCCGGTGGTGTCGCTGCGCGTATAGGCCAGCCGGGTTTCGGCGCGGTTCCAGGTCACATCGGCGCCCCTGGTCGGCAGGGTAAAGCGCCGCCCGTCGGCCAGCCGTTCCAGGGTTGTGGCCTCGCCGCCCCCGGGCCGCACCGCCCAGTTCAGGGCCGGGGAAAAAAAGGCCACGCTGGAAAAGCGCTGGGTGACGGCGCCGCCAGCTGCGCTCACCTGATAGATCGCGGTGCGGCCCCGCGCCGGGGGCCCGTCCAGAAACAGCAGGGCGCGCGAATCGGGGGTCCAGACCACGCCGGGGCAGCATTCGCCGCTCAGCACTGCGCGCGACGGCAGGGTGGCGGCCAGGACCGGGCCCGTCAGCAGCGCGGCCAGAGCCAGGGCCCGCTTGATCATGGCCCGTTTCACCGCGCCCCCCCGGGTGCCGGCGGCCAGGGATTGCTGAACTCGTTGAGCAGCGGCCCGCCGCGCAGGGCCGGAGGCTGGCTGTCGGGGGACTGCCACTTGCGGGGCTGGGTCAGGTCGTACTGGTAGCCGCGCCCAAAGGAGCCGGCCAGCGCCAGGGTGTTCCAGTCGGCGGCAATGTAGGGCAGCGGATTGAAAAAGCGCTGGTGCGAGCGGTCGCGCAGTTCTAAGTGCAGGTGCGGGGCACTTACGCAGGTGCCCTGCGAGTCGCCGCTTTCGCCCACCACCTGCCCGCGTTTGACCTGCTGCCCCACCCGCAGCGGCGAGCGCACGCGCAGGTGGCCGTACAGGCTCGACAGGTTGCCCGCGTGGTTGATCACGAGGTTGTGAGGCGGGCTGCCGTGGGGCCCGTCCACCTCGGCCACCACGCCGTCCCCGATGGCCCGGACGGGCGTGCCGCACGGGGCACTGAAATCCAGCCCCGCGTGAATGCCCTGCAGGTTGCCGTAGGTGCTGCGGCGCTGGCGGTAGGCCCCGGTGGTGTTGCCGTACCCCTGCCCCAGCAGCCACGTATCTGGGCCCGGGGGGCCTGCGAACGGCAGGCCAAACTGTGCACGCGGCGGGGCAACGGCGCTCAGGGGCAGCGGCGCGGCGTAGTGGGCCAGCGCCACCCCCAGCAGGGCCAGCGGCAGGGCAATGAGCAGGCGGGGCAGCATGGCCGATGCTGCCGCGTTCGGGCGCCGCCCGGCGTAGGCGGGCGCACCATCTGCCCCTCTGGCACTCGCCCCTGCGCCTTCAGCTGATCTTGAGCGTTCAGGCCACCGCCAAGACCCTGACAGCCAATGGGGCGGACCGTGTTCAAGCGTGGCGAGTGGCCCAAGGAAGAAACGTCGTCTGGGACGCCCCACTCGCTTTGCCCCTCTGCTGCACCGCTCTGCGAGTCCCCCACGAGGAGGGAGGAGAAAAACAGCGTGTTGGCCAGGCTCTCCTCTGTGGACTGCTGAACGTGTCCGCACCATTGGACGGCAGGGTTTGTAAGCCAGCGCTGGCGGTGGCCGACCTTCTGGACCCCGCGTGGATGCCTCATAGCGGTGACCACAAGACCTGAAGGGTTCCCGTTCAGGTCTTGTGGGGCGAGCGGAGCGAGTGACCGCGACAGACAGTGGTTGGAGTGGAGTTGAGGGGGTCCCTTCATCCCCAGGGCGGAACGGAATACCGCTGTCAGTTTTTTCCCGCAGGCGAGGGGTGGGCGGAATCGAGGCAGTTGCGCCGCAGCGCGAACAGGAGAAAGTCGGGGGCTCTGGCGATGGAAAGCACCCCTGGGCACTTCCCCAGCTGCTTGGGCCGCAGAGAAGTTCCGTATGAGCGCAGCACGCAGCGCCAGGGAGGGCAGGCCCGCTTCTGGCGCTGGGTCGAATACGGTCAGTGCCTGTCTTTAACGGCAGCGTGGACAGAATGAATGGGCCGCCCTGTGCCCCCACGGGCTACTGGGCGGCCACTTTCCGGCCGTCTTCCATTGGCCAGAAGTGTCAGGGCTGCGCGGGTTTCACGCGGGTGATGGTTTTCAGGCGGATGGCCCCGCCGCTGACGTTCATCACGTACAGGCTGGCTTCTTTGCGGTCACCAACGGAGTTAAAGCTGACGTTGCCGGAGAGCAGGCCGGTGTAGTTGCCCTTGCGGATGGCGCTTTCCACCTGCGCGCGGCTGGGTAGCTTGTTGCCGTTCGCGCGCACCGCGTTCAGCACGCCCTGCACCACGACCTTCGCCGCGTCGTACCCGAACGCCCCGAAGCCCTGCATCTCATCCCGGTACGTATTCCTGTAGTTCGCCGCGAAGACCCGCGCTGCCGGCAGGGCAGACATCGGCGCGGCGACGGTGGTGAAATAGATGTTGTTGGCATTGGCCTTGCCGACAATGACGGGCAGTTCGCCGCTGTCCATGCCGTCGCCGCCCACCACGGGGGTGGCGAGACCGGCTTCACGCAGCTGCTTGATGAACACGCCCACCTGGTTGTAAATGCCGCCGAAATAGATCGCGTCGGGCCGCTGCAGGCGAATCTTCGAGATGATCGTCGAGAAGTCGCTCTTCTCTTCCGTCCCTTCGTTCGCCACCACCTGCACATTCCGGGCCTTGAGCGCCTGCTCAACCGCTTTCGCCAGACCTTCGCCGTAGGCGGTCTTGTCGTTGAGGACGTAAACCTTCTTGGCCTTCAGGTCGCCAGCGATGAAGTTGGCGCCGGCCGGGCCCTGGGCGTCGTCGCGGGCGACGATGCGGTTCATGTTGCTCAGGCCACGGTCGGTGACCTGGTTGGCGGTGTTGGCCGGCGAGACCATCGCCACGCGGCTCTTGACGAGCACAGCGCTGGCGGGGATGGCCACGCCGCTGTTCAGGGTGCCCACCA
Source organism: Deinococcus multiflagellatus (assembly GCF_020166415.1). NCBI lineage: Bacteria > Thermotogati > Deinococcota > Deinococci > Deinococcales > Deinococcaceae > Deinococcus > Deinococcus multiflagellatus. The sequence continues at coordinate 9,876 of NZ_JAIQXV010000007.1, read as the reverse complement.
CGGCCAGAATCTGGCGGTCGGCGGCAATCTTGTTGGCGGCGGAGGTGCCGGTGGCGGGGTCGGCCTGGTCGTCGTAGGGGACGAGGACGAGGTCAAAGCCGAGCTTCTTGAACTGGGCCTTGTACTCGTTGACGGCGAGCTGGGCGCCGTTGCGAATCTGGGAGCCGAGGTCGCTCTGGCCGCCGGACAGGGGGCTGAGGGTGGCGATCTTGATGGTGGTCTGGGCGGAGGCAGTGCCCAGCGCCAGGGCGGCCAGGACGGTCAGCGGAAACGCGGTCTTCTTCATGAATTCTCCAAATTGAGGCAGGAGCGAGTTGAGACAGGCTTGAGGACGAGCGATGACGCTCAACCTTCCAAAAGCAGCGCAGAAGGGCTGTAAAGGCGCCTTGAGTATTGGAGGGTTCGCCTATCAAAATTGTCACGATTGACATTCGGAAGGCGTCATTCTCGGCCCAACTGAAAGGTGGAACACGTTTTTCGCGCGCACCCCCTCAACGCTCAAGCCGGCCGGGCGCCCGGATGACTGGTGGCTGCAGCGACGCTGGGGAGCGACCCCGGGTTCTTGCTGGAGTCCCGCCGGAGAGACTTGCCAGCGGCGCCGCAGCGGAGAAAAGGGATAACGCCGCCCGGGACCGCAGCAGGGCTGAACGCAGATCCCAGCACGGGCTGTCCCAGCAGACTCGGTGCCAAAGAAGTCGCCGTTTTGCGCCATAAGCGCCGTGAGCTTTTCGGTCATTGAACATCGGTCACCCTGGTGTACGCCGGACCCCCTGAGCGTCCCTTGTGTCCCGCATCAATCGCCGGACACCCTGCCCAAACGGTGATTTGGGCCCGCCACTGGCGAACAGGACAGGCCAGCAGCGTGGAATTCAGCCGGGGGCGGCGCGAGTCCCACACTCATAACCGGGGCGTAAGATGACGTGTTCGAGTTCACGCTTTCGACTCTGACAAAGTGAGGTCCTTATGCCCCCTGCGTCTTCCGTGACGTTTTCCTGGGTGCCCGGTACCATGGATCAGGTGCGCTTCAGTACGGGTGAGCGCAGCTACACCGTCTTGCTCAAAGATGTCCAGCAGCTGAGCGTCCACAGTGCCGCCGACCTGTATCTCAAAGGGCGCGTCGTGCTCCCAATCACCGCCGCACACCATGCTGAGCTGACTGGTCACCTGGCCCTGACGAGCGGGGTGCGACGCGTGTCCGCTGCCCCGGCGACCTGAGCTGCCCGCCGGCTGTTCCGCCTACACGTTGGCCGACATCTTCAGGACACGCCTGGAGCCCTCACGCTTGGCTACGCCAGGGCCGTTTTTATACGTCGGGGTCTCACCTCAATGTGAGGAGCGCCTACAGGCGGGCAACACACGTTTGCACACGCCACCCCAGCGAAGTGCCCCGCCTTTCTGGCGACGGCATAGGAAACGTAACCGACGCTCTTCAGGAGAGCCGCAGGAGCAGCTGATGGATCATCTTATTTACGCCTCCGTGCGCATGATTGCCTCGACTTGGTATGCCATCGCACTGCTTCAGCAGAAAACCCCCAACGCCGCTCGCGCAACCGGGATCATGCACGCAGAACTCTATCTGAGCGATCTGGGCATTGTGGACGCTCCCGCCGCCCCTTACCTGGAAGGCGCGAAGCAGGCGCTCGAAGCGGGCCTGAGTACGGAACTCAAGAACTAAGGCGGGTCATGAGGCCATGTCCACAGAGAGGCACACCGTGCAGCGGATGGATGTGGGCGGTGCGCGCGGCAGCCCACTGCACGGCGCCGTTCTTTGACCAACCGGGCAACGTCCCCGCGAAACCCCTGCCCCTCCATGTCTCACCGCTGTGCCCTGAAACCACCCCTGCGAGGCAGGCGAGAAGTGTCTTGGGGCATGGCTAGGCTTCAAAACGAAAACGTGGGCCGGCGCGAAACCCACATCCTGAGGAGGACCAATGGACACCCACCGAGTGGCGTTTGCGACCGCAGAACATTTATTTCGGCTCTACCTGATGGTGGCGAGCGGAACCGGCACAGAGAAAGAAGCGCTCACGACCGCAGGTGCAGCCGTGGAAGCGTATCTGATGGATTGTGGGATGTCGGCTCAGGAAGCGGGGCGCCGACGGGACGACATCATGCTGTCCCACTCGCCTTAACTGCCATCTGTGGCGTTCGGCATCCAGCCGCTGTGGGTCTGCCGGCAACATGGACGGCAGCGCACCGGGGGCCGGTATTAGCCCCGGGGTAAGAACGAAAGGTGCCCCTCGAATGCGCGCAGGCGGAACCGGGTGTGCGTCCTCTCCGTCAGCGTGCCGCGCATCCAGCCAAATACCGTGTTGACCTGAACCTCGCACTGCCCGGCATTCAGCGCGCAAGCCGCTTCCACAGCGTGAAGATCGTGGGCGAGCACCCCAGTCAGTGGCCGCGCCTGTTCAGCAAAGAGCGTCATTCGTTTGGTTGGAGGGATTTTATAAAGGCCTTGAAGAATTAACATTTAAGGAGAATATCACTTATTAGTTGCTGCAAATGAATGAAATGAACGATTGGTTTTAAATCGTTCGACTAAGACCATTACCATGCATTTATTTGTCCAATGATTTCAAGACTCAAAAAAAAGGGCCTGAGGCCTCTGATGCCAGGGGCAGTCATGTGATGCTGCGTCAGAAGGATTCACCGGCCGAATCCGCCCAAACTAAGAGGGAGATCAAGACATAAATCTGCCTTGTGAGGGCTCTTGTCGCCTGCAGTTCGAGGACCAACCGTGGCCAAATCAGTGCTGATCTCATGTACAGGTCAGGAGCCACGGTGCTCTGCCAAGCGTTGACCTCGACCCTGTCGCTACGTGAAACAGCAGCTTCCCCGAACAGGTCAGAAGGGGACGGCCGTCTCAGACGCTCCAGCCGCCCAGGCCGTAGCCCCCACACGCCGCCGGAGCGTAGGCTGGGGCCACCATGCCCACCCCCGTCCTGCTGACTGTTGATGACGACCCCCAGGTGCTGCGGGCCGTGGAGCGCGACCTGCGGGCGCGCTACCGCCAGGACTACCGCGTGCTGCGCGCGGCCTCCGGGCCCGAGGCCCTGGAGACGCTGGGCACCCTGGCCGAACGGGGCGTGCCCGTGGCCCTGATTCTCTCGGACCACCGCATGCCCGAGATGGACGGCGTGGCCTTTTTGGGCACCACCCTGCCGCTGTTCCCCGATGCCCGGCGCGTGCTGCTGACTGCCTACGCCGACACTGACGCCGCCATCCGCGCCATCAATCAGGCGGGGGTGGACCGCTACCTGCTGAAGCCCTGGGACCCACCCGAGGAGCACCTCTACCCCGTGCTGGATGAGCTGCTGGCCGAGTGGCAAAGCAGCTACCGCCCGGCCTTTGAAGGGGTTCGGGTGCTGGGCAGCCGCTGGTCGCCGCGCGCCTACGAACTGCGCGAATTCCTGGCGCGCAACCACGTGCCCTACCTGTGGCTGGATGTGGAAGGGAGCAGCCCCGATGTGGCCCGCCTGCAGGGCACCCCAGAAGCCCGCGCCGGGCTGCCGCTGGTGGAGTTGCCGGACGGCACCCGCCTCTCGGCCCCCACGCCGGCCGAGCTGACCGAACATGTGGGCCTGCACACCCGCGCCGAACAGGATTTTTACGACCTGCTGATTGTGGGGGGCGGCCCGGCCGGGCTGGCGGCGGCGGTGTACGGCGCCTCTGAAGGACTGCGCACGCTGCTGGTGGAGCGCGAAGCCCCCGGTGGGCAGGCGGGCCTGAGTTCGCGCATCGAGAACTACCTGGGCTTTTCCACCGGCATCTCTGGCAGCCGGCTGGCGCAGGAGGCGGTAACGCAGGCCAAGCGTTTTGGCGTGGAAATCGTGACGCAGACGGTCACCGCCCTGCGCGCCGACGGCCCCTACCGGGTGCTGGACCTGGCCGACGGCTCATCGGTCAGCGGGCACGCGGTGATCCTGGCGACCGGGGTGCAGTGGCGCGCGCTGGACGTGCCGGGGCTCGCCGCCCTGCAGGGCGCGGGCGTGTACTACGGCGCCGGCACCACCGAGGCGCTGGCCTGCAAGGACGAAACCGTGTACATCGTGGGCGGGGCCAATTCGGCGGGGCAGGCGGCCATGAACTTCTCGCGCTACGCGCGCGAGGTGGTGCTGCTGGTGCGCGGCGGGTCGCTGGCGGCCAGCATGTCGCAGTACCTGATTGAGCAGATTGAGCAGACCCCGAATATCCGCGTGGAACTGAACAGCAGCGTGGTGGGCGTGCACGGCCAGGAGCGCCTGGAAGCCATTGACGTGCACTGTTCGGCTTCCGGAGAGACCACCACCCTCAGCGCCAATTCGCTGTTTATCTTCATTGGCGCGGTGCCGGGCACCGAGTGGCTGGCGGGCACGCTGGAGCGCGACCCCCAGGGCTTCGTGCTGTCCGGGCCGGACCTGATGCGCGGCGGCAAGCGCCCCAGGGGCTGGCCCCTGAACCGCGATCCGGGGCTGCTGGAAACCAGCCTGCCGGGCGTCTTTGCCGTGGGGGACGTGCGCCGGGGCTCGGTCAAGCGCGTGGCATCGGGGGTGGGCGAGGGCTCGGTGGCGATTTCCTTCGTGCATCAGTACCTGGCGCACGTATGACGGCCCTGCGCGGCGCCCTGCGGCGCATTGGCGTGCTGGCCGACCTGCCGGACGACACCCTGGACTGGCTGATTGGGCAGGGCCGCGAAAGCCGCTACGCCCCCGGCGATGTGGTGAGCCTGCAGGGCGAGAGCGCCACCGAGATGCTGCTGTTTCTGGAAGGCGCTGTGGAGGCCCGGCGCGACGAGGAAGGGCTGCTGGGCCCGCGCTACGTGGCCCGCGCAGGCGAGCCCTTTGAGGTAAGCGGCAAGCTGCCCTATTCGCGCCTGACGGTGTATCCCTCCACCTCGCGCGCGCTGGAACCCACCTGGGTCTTCCGGGTGCCCGAAAGCGCCTTTGACGAGTTGCTGCGGCGGGCGCCCGCGCTGGGCCCCCGGCTGGTGGCGGTGATGGCCGACCGCATCCGCGATTCGGCGCAGAACGAGGTGCAGCGCGAGCGCCTGCTGGCCCTGGGACGGCTGGCGGCGGGGCTGGCCCACGAGCTGAACAATCCCGCCGCCGCCAGCCGCCGCGCCGCGCGGGGCCTGCGGGTCGCGTTGGCCGAACTGAACAGCGCCGAGCAGGCCCTGGCGGCCTGGGCGCTGGACGGCCCCACCCGCGCGCAGCTGGCGGCGCTGGAGGGCCGCGACCGCGCCGAGCCGCCGCACCTCTCGGCCCTGGCCCGCGCTGAGCAAGAAGACGCGCTGCTGGACTGGCTGGAGACCCAGGGCGTGACCAGCGCCCCCGACCTCGCCCCGGTGCTGGTGGAGGCCGGCCTGGGCACAGAGGACCTGACCCCGCTCAGCGCCGGCCTGCCCCCGGCCGCCCTGGACGCGGCGCTGCGCCGCCTGGGCGCCCACCTGACCCTGGCTGACCTGATTGGCGAGGTGGAAGAAGGCACCGGGCGCATCTCGGCGCTGGTGGGGGCCATAGGGGAACACACCCACGTCGGCCGCGCCCCCCGCGCCCCCACCGACGTGCGCCGGGGCCTGGACAGCACCCTGACCATGCTGGGCCACCGCCTGCGCGGCGTACAAGTGGGGCGCGACTACGCCCCAGACCTGCCCGTGACCGAAGCCAGCGCGGGCGAACTGAACCAGGTCTGGACCAACCTGATCGCCAACGCCGCCGACGCCCTGGGCGGCCAGGGTCAGCTGCAGGTGCGCGCCGTGACCGAAGGCGGCTCACACCTGCTGGTGGAAATCGTGGACAGTGGCCCCGGCATTCCCGAGGACGTGCAGGCCCACATCTTCGATCCCTTCTTCACCACCAAGGGCGTGGGCGAGGGCAGCGGGCTGGGCCTGGACATCGCCCGCCGGATCGTACAGGGCCACCGGGGGGAAATCAGCGTGACCTCGCACCCCGGCGAGACGCGCTTTCAGGTCCGCCTACCGCTGGACTGATAAGCATTCCGGTTGAACGGTGACAAAACCTGTTCAACCCGGGCAGAGCAAGCAAGAAGAAAAACGGTTGGCGGGAAAGCCGTGATCGAATCGGGAAGCCGCCGATTCGATCACGGCTTGAGCGGAACCTGTATGAGGCCCCCCTGCCCGCCTTACTGCGGCGCTTTCTTGTACAGCGTGATGAACCTGTCAATCAGGTCTCTGGCCGCCTTCTGGGTCTGGGCGTCGAACTCCTTGGCGGCGGCGGTTCCGTAAGACGACACGCTGAACACGGTCACCACGGCCGGGATGTCCTTGGCGCCCCGCACCACCGAGAGCGTCACGGCATAGAAACCGTGCTTCCTATCGCTGGAGTATTCCTGCCTGATATCCAGGTCCAGCATGGCAAATGCGCCGGGCCCCTTGTGGGCCTGCGCGGTCTCGACCAGATCATCTTCGAAGGACTTGAAGGACACGGGCACGCCCCCCCTTTGAACGGCTTCTTTCAAATAGATCTCGGCCTGGTCTTCCATGTCGCTGACCCCGCCCGGCCAGAAATACAGGTCGAGCTTCGACAGATTGGCCAACCCGGGGGTCCGCCAGGGATTCTGCTGCGCCCCTGCAAAAGACATGAGCGCCAGAACACAGAGCGAAAGGGAACGTTTCATCCGGCGCATTCTAGCCAGCACCCCGGGCCCCTTCTGGCCGGCCCCCGTGGTGCGGGACCACAGCAAGCCGGCTGTGCGCCCAGCCACCTGAGCGCACAGCCGGGCGAGTGCCGGTTTAAGGCACGGGGGACCCCACCACGTAGCTGGTGGGTGCACTGCTCAGGGGACCGCTGGTGAAGGTATACACGGTGGTCGTGGGGTTGGTCTGGCTGTAGGTCAGGTAAACCGGATACCAGCCTGCCGCCGCGAAGGTGTAGCGGTAGTCGTACTGCTCGGTCATCACGGTGCCGTCGGGCAGGGTGTAGGTGGCCGTGCACTGCGCCGAGGCCCGGCCCGGCTGATCCACGTACACCAGCGAGGCCAGAGAGGGGTTTTCTGTTTCCAGGTAGAACTTCTGGGCCGCGCGCCGCACGTACAGGCTGCCCTGAGCCGCGCGCAGGGTGCCCGGCTGCAGGTCCACGGTGCACTGGCTGGTGGGCGCAATGGTCAGCGGGTCCAGGGTGCTTGGTGTGGGCAGCGACAGGTCAAAGGTGCCGCCTGTGCCCACGGACGCGCGGCTCAGGACCACGGCGGCGCTGCCACCCCCGCTTTCCAGCGTGACCTCGCCGCTCTCCTGGGGCCACGCACGAATCTGGCCGCCTAAGCGGGTGCTGGGGGGTGGCGGCGGCGGGGGCGGGGCGGCCACCTGCACAGTCACGGTGCCGCTGACCTCAGGGTTGGCCACGCTGGTGGCGCGCACCGTCACGGTGGCGGGGCCGCCTGGGGCCGTCAGGGTCACGCGGGGCCCGCTCGCCGCGCTGAGGGTGCCGCCGCCACTCACCACGGTCCAGGTCAGGGCCGGATCAAAGGCGCCGGTGCCGTCCACCTGGGCGCTCAGCACGCTCTGGCCGCCGCTGGGCACCTGGGCGGGGTCCGCACTCAGGCGCACAGCGGTCACGCGGGGCTGAACCGGCGGGGTCACCGTGACGGTCAGGGGCCGGGCGCGCTCTGTTTGCGAGTCGGAGACAAACAGCGTGTAGGTGCCGGGCTGCACGCCCGCCGCCGTGCTGAGGGTGAAGGTGCCGGTGCTCACGCTGCCGTCGCCGCCGCCCAGGGTGATCTCCCCGCGCTGCTGGCCGACAGGTTCGCCTGTCCACTGCACCGTCAGCCCCGCTGGTAGGGGGGCGTCGTTCACCGTAAATGGGTCCGGTTTGGGGTCGTAGGGTGAAGGCTCCAGGGTCATCTGCTGGCGGGTGCCCACCCACACGTCGCTGACCGGCTGTTCCAGCGGGCCGCCGGGGTCGCCGTAGGCGCAGCCATCTGGGGTGAGGTTGGGGGGCAGTCCATTGCCCTGCGCCAGCACGTTCTCTTGCTCGGCCGGCGTGATGCAGTCCTTGGTCAGTGAGACCGTGACCGTCGCCTGGCCGCCCACTGGCACGCTGACTGCCGGCGCGCTGAGTTCAAGCGTTGAGGGCGCCACCGACAGGTTCGAGATCTTGATGTCCACGGTGCAGGCCGCCAGGGCCAGCGGCAGGCTCAGCCACAGCAGGGCGCGCTTCACTGGGTTCCCCCGGCCAGCTTCACCTGGAAGGGCGCCAGCGCCACGGTCACCGGCACCCCGTGGCAGGACACGGTGCGGCTGCCGCCCGCCACGTTCAGGGTGCTGGCGGGCGCCACGGTGCCGTAAAGCGTCACGTCGAAGGTGGCGCCGCAGGCCTCCACGCTCAGCGGCAGGGTCACGCGGCCCCCAGCGTTGGTGCCGCTGAGGCGCTCAAAGCGTTCCTGACCGTCCAGACCGCGAAACAGCGCGTAGCCGCTCAGCGCGCCGCCCGCGCCCTGGTCCAGGTGCAGGTAGGTGGCGACCGCGCCGCTTTGCAGCGTGGCGGGCCCCAGGCGAACGGTGGCGGTGGTCTGCGCGGCAAAATTGCCCTGGGCGGGCGCGGTGGCCACCGGCGCAGGCAGTCCCGCAAAAGGATCGGGGGTGGGGGCGGGGTCGGTGCTGGGCGGGGCCTGGCAGGCGGCCAGCAGCAGGGCAGTGGCGGCGGCGAGGAACAGCAGTCTGGGCATAGGGTCCTCGGGGAAAAAGGGAGTGCAGCGACCCCGGGGGAGCGGGGCCGGGCGCGCGGGGGCGGTGCCGGCGCGGGCCCCGTTGGCCTCGCCGCCTCACCTGCCCGGTATGGTGCGGCGCCCCGGCTGACGGCCCGCTCACGAATGCGCCCTGGGTGGGGGGCCACTCTCCCCCACCGTTCCCCCCGCGCTCCTCTGGACAAGCACCCCCGCACAAAGGGACCCGGGCCACCATGCGCCGGGGCCGCCCGTCTATGCTGCTTTTCACATGACCCCCCTGCCCACGGTGGCCGAGGCGCTGACCCGGCGCCTGCGCCAGACCCTGAGCCTGCGCCGGGGCCTGGCCGCCGCGCTGTGCGGCGAAGCGGGCATTGGCAAATCCCACGCGGCGCACTCGGCGCTGCTGGCACTGGGGGGCCGCAGCCTGAGCGTGCACGCCACCCTGCCGCCCGGGGCGCTGCTGTCGCGCCTGCCAGGGGGCGCGGCGCTGCCCGCCTGGGCGCAGCAGGCCCGCGCGGCGGCCCCGCACGACACCGCGCTGCTGGACGCCGTGGGCGCCGCCCTGGCCCAGAGTGCGCCCTTTGTGCTGTACGCCGAGGACCTGCACGAAGCCAGCGCCCCGGCCCAGGCGTGGTGGTCGGCGCTGGCGCGCGCCGCGCCGCAGCTGCCGGGGGTGGGGGTGGTGATCAGCACGCGCGGCGAGGCCCCGCCCGGCTTTGAGCCCTGGCCGCTGCGGCCCCTGGACCCTGTGGCCCTGGACGACCTGCTGCGGGTGGCCGCCGGGGCGCCGCTGCCCGCAGAGGCGGCAGGGTGGATCGGCGCGGTGTCGGGGGGCAATCCGCTGTTTGCCCTGGAATACTTCCGCACCCTGGCGCGCGCCGGCTCGCTGTGGAGCGACGGGCGGGTGTGGCGCTGGCACCCGCCCCAGCGGGGGCTGCGCCCCGCCGCCGTGGACGCCATTCTGGACAGCACGCTGGGCGACCTTGACCACGACCCGGCCGCCCTGGCCGCCCTGGACCTGCTGGCGCTGTGGCCGGGCGAGGGACCGCAGGCCCGGCTGGGCGCACTGTGCGGCCTCAGTGACGCCGAACTGGCCCCTGCCTTGCAGCGGCTGCAGCGCCAGGGCGTGCTGCGCGGGGTGGCCTTTACCCATCCCCTCTACTGCGAGCGCCACCGCGCCCGCGCGCCGGGGCGGCGGTTGCAGGCGGCGGCGCG